>DASWHU010000001.1:0-10940 GCA_036398035.1 Alphaproteobacteria bacterium
CAGTCGGCGACGCGCGCACACGCCGTGGCGCGCGCGGCCTGGTCGCGCACCACGCCGCCCTTGCCGACCTTGTCGGGACCGACCTCGAACTGCGGCTTGATCAGGGCGATCAGCCGCGCATGGTCGCCGGCGAGCGCGAGCGGCGCCGGCAGGACCGTGGCCAGCCCGATGAAACTTGCGTCGCAAACGATCAGCCCGACAGGCTCCGGCACCTCGGCGCGGGTGAGAGTGCGCGCGTTGGTGCGCTCGAGCACGACGACGCGGGGATCGTTCCGCAGCCGCCAGTCGAGCTGGCCGTGGCCCACGTCGACCGCGTAGACGCGCGCCGCGCCGCGGGCGAGCAGCACGTCGGTGAAGCCACCAGCGGACGCGCCGATGTCGAGGCAGACGGCGCCTTTCGGGTCGATGGCGAAATGGTCGAGCGCGTGGACAAGCTTGAGCCCGCCGCGGCTCGCCCAGGGATGCGCGGGCCCGCGAACCTCGAGCGGCGCGTCCTCGGCGACCTGCTGGCCGGCCTTGTCGAGCCGGCGGCTCCCTGAGAACACCTTGCCGGCGAGGATCAGGCCTTGCGCGCGCGCGCGTGTTTCCGTTAGGCCGCGTCGGACCAAAAGCTGATCGAGGCGGACCTTGGCCACCGCCCCGCCCGGCGTCAGTGTTGCCGCTCGACCACGAACCGTGCCGCCGACCGCAAGGTTTCCGCGCGCTCACCGAAGCCGGCGAGACGGCAGGCGGCGGCCTCGGCGAGCGACAGCGCGCGCGCCCGCGCCTGGTCGATGCCGAGCGCCGAGACGAAGGTCGCCTTGCCGGCGGCGGCGTCCTTGCCCACGCCCTTGCCGACCCGGGCCGCCTCGCCCTCGACGTCCAAGAGGTCGTCGGCGATCTGGAAGGCGAGCCCGAGGTCGTGGGCGAAGGCGACCAGCGCCCGGCGCGCGGTCGCATCGGCGCGGCCGAGGATCGCGCCAGCCTCGCATGCGGCCGTGATCAGCGCGCCGGTCTTCATCGCCTGAAGCGTGGTGATCTGGGCAAGGTCGAGCGCGGTGCCCTCGGCCTCGAGGTCGATCATCTGGCCACCGACCATGCCGTTCATGCCGGCCGCGCGCGCGAGCACGAGCACGAGTTCCGCGCGCACCGCCGCGTCCGCATGGGTTTCGGGCGCGGCGAGAGTCTCGAAAGCAAGCGTCAGCAGCGCATCGCCGGCCAGGATCGCGGTCGCCTCGTCGAACTCGACATGGGTGGTCGGCCGGCCGCGGCGCATCTCGTCGTCGTCCATCGCCGGCAGGTCGTCGTGGACCAGCGAGTAGCAGTGCACCATCTCGACCGCGCACGCCGCGCGCAAGCTGCCGGCCGGATCGGCGTCGAACAGCTTGGCGCTTTCGAGCGTGAGGAACGGCCGCAGCCGCTTGCCGCCGCCGAGCGCCGCGTAGCGCATCGCGCGCAGCAGGCGCGCGTGGGGCGCGTCGTGGTTCGGGATCAGCGCGGCCAGCTCGGCCTCGACCGCCGTGGCGGCGGCCTTGAGCGCGGCGTCGAGGCGGGCCTTCCTGCGCCCGCCGAAGCGGGCTTCGCGAAGGCGGGTCAAGGAGTCGATCCGCTTTCGGGCTCGAACGGCTCAGGCCTGACCGATCCGTCGCCGGCGAGGTTGATGCGGCTGACCCGCGCTTCCGCCTGGCGCAGCTTGTCCTCGCAGTGGCGCTTGAGCGCGGCGCCGCGCGCGTAGGCGGCGATCGCCCCGTCGAGGTCGATCTCGCCCTTCTCGAGTTTGCGCACGATGTCCTCGAGCTCGGCCAGCGCCTGCTCGAAGCTCAGCCGCGCGATGTCCTCGAACGCGTCCTCGGGCGCCGCCCTGGAGCTGTCGGATTTTCGTGCCATGGTCCCGCGCCGGCAGTCTAGGGATCGCTCGCCCCGCCGGCAAGCGTGCCCGGCCCGCGCCTATGCGCCGAGCGCGCCGACATGCGCGGCGGTCGAGGCGGCGAGCGCGTCGAGGTCGTAGCCGCCTTCAAGCGTCGACACCACGCGCCCGGCGCAGCTGTGCTCGGCGACGCGCACCAGCTCGGCGGTGATCCAGGCGAAGTCGTCCTCGTCCAGCTCGAGTGCCGCCAAGGGGTCGTCGCGGTGCGCGTCGAACCCGGCCGAGACCAGGATCAGCTCGGGATGGAACGCCTCCAGCCGCGGCAGGAAGCTGTGCCGCCAGGCGGCGCGGAACTCGGTCCCGCCCGAGCCCGGGTCGAGCGGCATGTTGACGATGTTGCCGACCCCGGTCTCGGACGCCGCGCCGGTGCCGGGATAGAGCGGCATCTGGTGGCTCGAGCCGTACAGCACGCGCGCCTCGGCGTAGAACGCGGCCTGGGTGCCGTTGCCGTGATGGACGTCGAAATCGGCGATCGCCACCCGCATCAGCCCGTGCGCCCGGAGCGCGTGGGCGGCGGCGATGGCGACGTTGTTGAACAGGCAGAAGCCCATCGCCCGGCGCGGCCCGGCGTGGTGCCCGGGCGGGCGCACGGCGCAGAACGCGCGCGCGCCTTCGCCGGCGATCACCGCATCGACCCCGGCGCACACCGCGCCCGCCGCGCGCAGGGCCGCCTCGCCCGAGGCCGGCGACATCACTGTGTCCGCATCCAGCGCCACGTAGCCCGCCCGCGGCGCTGCCGCGAGCAGACGCTCGGCCCAGTCGCGCGGGTGGACGAGCGCGATCTGGTCGAGGCTCGCCGCCGGCGCCTGGCGCCGGTCGAGGCCGGCGAACCGGGGCGCCGCCAGGGCGGCGAGCACCGCTTCAAGGCGCGCCGCACGCTCGGGATGTCCTGGGCCGGTATCATGCCGGAGACAGGCGTCGTGGGTGTAGAGCAGCACGCCCATGGCGGGCGCGACCCTAGCAGACTCCCCAGCCACCCGGAACGGACAGATCAGGACTGCGTGAACGGCCCTTGTTGGCGAACGGCTTTATGGGAATAATCCGCGGCTCTGAGCAGTAGGCCCGGCGCGTCCCGGGACGAAAGGTGACTGTGGCCAAGGGCAAATCCGCCGCCTCGACGGTGATCCAGCTGGTCGTCGTCGGCGCCATCGGCATCGGCGCCTATTGGGCGTGGCAGAACCGCGAGTCGCTGCCGTTCATCGGCGGCGCGGCGGAGCAGGCCGCGGCGCCGGCGCGCCCGCCGACCCCGGTCGACGTGGCCCTCGCGCGCGAGGGCTCGGTGGTGGTCACCCTCGAGGCGCTCGGCACCGCGCGCTCGAACGAGGCGGTGACCGTGATGTCCGACGTCATGGGCATCGTCTCGGAGGTGCGCTTCGACGAGGGCACCCGGGTCAAGGCGGGCGAGGTGCTGGTCCGCTTCGACAGCACGATCGCGAGCGCCGAGGTCGCGGTTCGCCAGGCCGAGATCGAGGTCCGCCACGCCCAGCTCGAGAACGCGCGCCAGCTCTACGACCGGGCCAAGCAGCTGATGGCGACCCAGAACGTGCCGGCCGCGCGCTTCGACGAGCTCGCCGCCCAGCTCAAGGGCGCCGAGGCCGAGGTTGCCTCCGCCGAGGCGCGGCTGCAGGCGGCGCGCGCGGCCCTTGCCAAGCGCCAGGTCCAGGCGCCGTTCGCCGGCCGGCTGGGCATTCGCAAGATCAGCGTCGGCGCCCTGGTCGAGCCGGGCGACGCGATCATCACCCTCGACGACATCTCGGTGATCAAGCTCGACTTCCAGATCCCAGAGCGCAACCTGTCCTACATCGCCCCGGGCCAGGAGATCACGGCGCATACCGACGCCTACCCCGACCGGGTCTATTTCGGCCAGGTGTCCTCGGTCGACAGCCGGGTCGACCCGGTGACCCGCGCGGTCGCCGTGCGGGCGCTGATCGACAACCCCGACGAGTCGCTCAAGCCGGGCATGTTCCTGCTGGTCGAGCTCGGCGTCGCGACCCGGAACCACGCGGTGATCATCCCCGAGGAGGCGGTGGTCGCCGACGGCACCGCCCGGTTCGTGTTCGTGGTCGCGGGCGACACGGTCAAGCAGGTGCCGGTGGATCTCGGCCAGCGCATGCCGGGCGAGGTCGAGGTGCTGACCGGCGTCGAGGCCGGCCAGAAGGTGGTGGTCGGCGGCGTGCAGAAGGTGCGCGACGGCGCCGCCGTGGCGGTGCGCGAGCAGGCCACCGAGGCGGCCAACGCGGAGTAGCGCCCGCGCGCGGCGCGGGGTCACTTAGGGCTCGGAGAGACAGGCGATGGTCCTTTCGGACGTCTCGATCAAGCGCCCGGTGTTCGCCACCGTGGTCAGCCTGGTGCTGGTGATCTTCGGCCTGTTCGCGTTCGGCCGCCTGGCGATCCGCGAATATCCGGACATCGACGCGCCGGTGGTGTCGGTGATCGCGCTGTATAAGGGCGCCTCGGCGCAGATCATCGAAAGCCAGGTCACCCAGATCATCGAGGAGGCGGTGGCCGGCATCGAGGGGATCAAGAAGATCACCTCGAAGAGCCGCGAGGAGCGCTCGCAGGTCGACATCGAGTTCATCCTCAGCCGCGACGTCGACGCCGCCGCCAACGACGTGCGCGACAAGGTCTCGGCGGTGATCGGCAATCTGCCGCTCGACGTCGAGACGCCGATCGTCAACAAGGTCGAGGCCGACGCCAGCCCGATGCTGTGGATCGCGCTGACCAGCGCCGAGTGGAACGCGATCGAGCTCAGCGACTATGCCGACCGCTACCTGGTCGACCGCCTGTCGGTGGTGCCGGGGGTGGCGAGCGTGATCATCGGCGGCGAGCGGCGCCCGGCGATGCGCATCTGGCTCGACCGGCGGGCGATGGCGGCGCGCCAGATCACGGTCGCCGACGTCGAGCGGGCGCTGTTGCAGCAGAACGTCGAGCTGCCGTCGGGGCGGATCGAGTCGACCCAGCGCGAGTTCACCGTGCGCACCGAGTCCGGCCTGGTCACGCCCGAGCAGTTCCGCGACCTGGTGGTGTTCGAGAAGGACGGCTACCTGGTCCGCCTCGATGAGATCGCCGACGTCGAGCTCGGCACCGAGGAGCTGCGCTACGAGGTGCGCGCCAACGGCGAGGCGGCGATCGGGCTCGGCGTGGTCAAGCAGTCGAAGGCCAACGAGCTCGAGATCGCCAACGGCATCCGCGCCGAGATCGAGAGGCTCAGGCCGAGCCTGGCCAGCCAGGTGAAGATGTGGGTCGCCTACGACAAGTCGCGCTTCGTCCAGGCCTCGATCGACGAGGTGTTCCACGCCCTGTTCATCGCCCTCGGCCTGGTGGTCGGAGTGATCTTCCTGTTCCTGCGCAACCTGCGCGCGACGCTCGTGCCGGCGATCGCGATCCCGGTGTCGCTGATCGCCTCGTTCATGGTGCTGGCGGCGCTCGGCTACTCGATCAACGTGCTCACGCTGCTCGCCTACGTGCTGGCGGTGGGCCTGGTGGTCGACGACGCCATCGTCGTGCTCGAGAACATCCACCGGCGGATGGAGAACGGCGAGCCGGTCCTGCTCGCCTCGGTGCGCGGCGCACGCCAGATCGGCTTCGCCATCATCGCCACCACCTTGGCGCTGGTCGCAGTGTTCGTGCCGATCTCGCTGATGTCCGGCAACACCGGGCGCCTGTTCAGCGAGTTCGGCGTCACCGTGGCCGCAGCGGTGCTGTTCTCGGGCCTGGTCGCGCTGACCTTGACGCCGATGATGTGCTCGAAGCTCTTGGTCGACCACGAGCACGAGAGCTGGTTCTACCGGATCACCGAGTACTTCTTCCGCGCGCTCAACGCCGGCTACAGCCTGACGCTGCGCGGGGCGCTGAAGGTCCCGGTGATCATGATCGCGCTTGGTATCGCGCTGTCGGTGATCGCCAAGGGATTCTACGACAACATCAACCAGGAGTTCGCCCCGACCGAGGACCGCGGCGTGTTCCTGGTGGTGCTGAACGCGCCCGAGGGAGCGACCATCGACTACACGCGCGCCTATCTGGAGGAGGCCGAGAGGAAGATCCAGCCGCTGGTCGAGGCCGACGAGGTAGAGACCGTGTTCGGCGTCGTCGCGCCCGGCCTCAGCCGGCCGAGCCCGGTCAACTTCGCGATCGCGTTCGTGGTGCTGAAGCCGTGGCGCGAGCGCGCGCGCAGCCAGCAAGAGATCGTCGCCCAGATGTTTCCGCAACTGCTTAGCATCCCGGGCGCGATGGTGTTCGCAATCAACCCGCCGAGCCTCAACCAGCCGGGCAGGCAGGCGCCGGTCCAGTACGTCATCGGCGGGCCGTCCTACGACACGCTGCGCGAGTGGAGCGACATCATGGTCGAGGGCGCGCAGGAGAACCCGAAGCTGCTGAGCGTGCAGACCGACTATCTGGAGACCAAGCCGGAGCTCAGGGTCGACATCGACCGCAACCGCGCCGCCGACCTCGGCGTGTCGATCGAGTCGGTGGGGCGCTCGCTCGAGGCGATGCTCGGCTCGCGCTACGTCACCACCTTCAACGACCGCGGCGTCCAGTACAACGTGGTCCTGCAGGCGCGCGATTCCGACCGGGTCACGCCCAACGACCTCAACAACATCTATGTCCGCTCGAGCAGCACCGGCCAGCTGATCCCGCTCAGCAACCTGGTGACCCTGAACGAGGCGGCGGGGCCGAAGGAGCTCAACCGCTTCGACCGCATGCGCTCGGTGACCATCTCCGCCTCGCTCGCCCCCGACTACACGCTCGGCGAGGCGCTCGACTACATGGACGGCCTCGGGCGCGCGCGCCTGCCGCTCGAGGCGCGCATCACCTACGACGGCCAGTCGCGCGAGTTCCGCGAGTCCTCGAGCTCGCTCGCGCTCACCTTCCTGCTCGCGGTGGTAATCATCTATCTGGTGCTCGGCGCCCAGTTCGAGAGCTTCATCCACCCGTTCATCATCCTGTTGTCGGTGCCGCTCGCGGTCACCGGCGCGCTCGGGACGCTGTTGCTGATGGGCATCACGCTCAACGTCTACAGCCAGATCGGCATGGTCATGCTGATCGGCCTGGTGGCCAAGAACGCGATCCTGATCGTCGAGTTCTCGAACCAGCTGCGCGAGCAGGGCGCGGACATCCGCGAGGCGGTGATGCGGGCCTCGATGGCGCGCTTCCGCCCGATCCTGATGACCACCATCTCGACCGTGTGCGGCGCGATCCCGCTGGCGCTCGCCACCGGCGCCGGCGCCGAGAGCCGGGCCTCGATCGGCTGGGTGGTGATCGGCGGCGTCAGCTTCTCGACCGTCTTGAGCCTGTTCATCGTGCCGGTGCTGTACCTGCTGCTGGCGCGCTTCACCAAGCCGTCGAGCCACGTCGCCGACCGGCTGCGCAAGCTCGAGGCCGAGCACGCCACCGGCGCCTACGGCGAGGTCGCGGCGCGCCCCGCCCCGGCGGAGTAGCCGCCCCTCCCGATCCCCGGCCCGCGGCGTTTGGGCTTGCGGGCGGGTGATTATCTTCTACGCTCTCTGCGCTGTGACCCGAGGGAGCGGCGCGCCCGGCGATGCTCACCGACCGCATCGAAGCGAAGTGGATCGACGCCTTCCGGCGCACCTTGGCGCTGTGCAAGGTGGCGCGGGGAGAGGCGGTGGCGATCCTGTCCGAGACCCAGTCGCGGGCGCTGAACGTGCATCTGGCCGAGCTCGCCCTGCTCGCGCTCGGCGCGCGCCCGTTCCACGTCGTGCTCCCCACCCCGCCGCAGACCGCGCCCGTGCCGGTGCGCTCGACCGGCGCCTCGCAGGTGGTCCGGGGCCTCGCGCCCGTGGTCGGCGCGCTGGCGCAAAGCGGCCTGGTGGTCGACGTGACCGTCGAGGGCATGCTGCACGCGCCCGAGCTGCCCGACATCCTCGCCGGCGGCGCGCGCCTGTTGATGGTGAGTAACGAGCACCCCGACGTGCTCGAGCGGCTCGCGCCCGCACCCGAGCTCGCGCCCAAGGTCAAGGCCGGCATCCGCATGCTCAAGGAGGCGCAGCTGATGCGCATCGAGTCGGCGGCCGGGACCGATCTCGTGGTGCGCCTTGCGGGCGCGCGCGCCGGTGGCGTATGGGGCTGGTGCGACAAGCCGGGACAGGTCGCCCACTGGCCGGGCGGGCTGTGCCTGTGCTTCCCCGCCGCCAGGTCGGTGTCGGGTCGGATCGTACTCGACCGCGGCGACGTCAACCTGACCTTCAAGCGCTATCTCGAATCGCCGGTGACCCTGACGGTCGAGGACGACTACGTCACCGCGATCGGCGGCGACGGGCTCGACGCCGAGCTGATGCGGAGCTACTTCGCCGCCTGGGGCGAACGCGACGCCTACGCGGTCAGCCACGCCGGCTGGGGCATGAACCCGGCGGCGCGCTGGGACGCGATGACCATGTACGACCGCCGCGACATCAACGGCACGGAGCTGCGCGCGTTCGCCGGCAACTTCCTCTACTCGACCGGCGCCAACGAGGTCGCCGGGCGCTTCACCGCCGGCCACTTCGATTTGCCGATGCGCGGCTGCACGGTGCGCCTGGATGACCGCGTGGTGGTCGACGCCGGCCGCCTGCAGGGCGAGCTTGCATGAGCGCGCTCGGCGACATGCTCACCCCCGCCTACCGCCTGGTCGGCGACGGGCCCGAGACGCTGCTCTACCTTCACGGCCTCGGCGGCGACCGGACCAGCTTCGACGGCCAGATCGCGGCGCGCCCGCGCCCCTATCGCCACCTCGCCTGGGACATGCCCGGCTACGGCGACTCGGCGCCGCTCGCCGAGATGACGTTCCCCGCGCTCGCGCGCGCCGCGCTGCGCCTGCTCGACGATGTCGGCGCGGCGCGGGCGCATGTGGTCGGCCACTCGCTCGGCGGCATGATCGCGCAGGAGCTGGTCCACGCCTGTCCCGAGCGCATCGCCTCGCTGGTGCTGTACGCGACCAGCGCCGCGTTCGGCGGCGCGGGGGGCGACTGGCAGCAACGCTTCCTCGACGAGCGCCTGGCGCCGCTCGAGCGCGGCCTGGGCCTCCGCGACCTCGCCCCCGGGCTGGTCGCCGGGCTGGTGGCCGAGGACGCGGACCCCGCCGGCGTGCGCGCCGCGATTGCGACCATGGGCGCCGTTCCCGCCGCCGCCTACCGCGCGGCGCTCACCTGCCTGGTCAGCTTCGACCGGCGCGCGGAGCTCGATGCGATCCGCGTTCCGACCCTGCTCATCGCCGGCACCCGCGATACCGTGGCGCCGGCCGAGATGATGGCGCGCATGGCCGCGCGCATCGCCAGCGCGCGCCTGGTACGGATCGAGGGCGCCGGGCACCTCGCCCATCTCGAGCGCCCGGACGCGTTCAACGCCGCGCTCGGCGGGTTCCTGGACGAGCTGGTCGCGCGCGGGCGAAAGGACGACGATGGGCTTCGCGCCCACCGCTAGGCAGCGCGAGCTGGTCGAGCTGGCCGCGCGGCTGGGACGCGAGAAGTTCGCCCCGCGCGCCGCCCGCTACGACGCCGAGGCGTCGTTCCCGTTCGAGAATTACGAGGATCTGCGCGCGGCCGGGCTGCTCGCCCTGTGCGTGCCCGAGGCCTATGGCGGCCTCGGCGCCGACTTCGCCACCTATTGCCTGGTCTCGGCCGAGCTCGGGCGCCATTGCGGCGCGACCGCGCTGACCTACAACATGCACGCCTGCACGATGCTGTGGTCGGGGCCGATGACCGACGACCTCGACATGACCAACGCCGAGCGCGCGCAGCACGCCGAGCGCCAGGCGCTCCATTTCCGGCGCGTGGTCAAGGACGGCGCGATCTACGCCCAGCCGTTCTCCGAGGGCAACCCCTCGGCCGCGGGGCGGGCGCCGTTCGGCACCCTCGCCAGGCGCAGCGGCGGCGGCTGGGTGCTCAACGGCAAGAAGATCTTCGCCTCGCTCGCCGGCGCCGCCCACTATTACGGCATCCTGTGCACCGAGGACGTGGACGGCGCCTCGCGCAAGGACACCATCTATCTCGCGGTCCCGGCCGACGCCGACGGCTTCACCGTGACCGGGCCGTGGGACCCGCTCGGCATGCGCGGCACCGTCTCGCGCACGCTGGTGCTCAAGGACGTGTTCGTTGCCGACCAGGCCGAGCTGATGCCGCGCGGCGTCTACTATCAGGCGGCCAACCGTTGGCCGCACATGTTCCTGACCCTGGCGCCGACCTATCTCGGCATCGCCCAGGCCGCCTACGACTTCACCGTCAGCTACCTGCGCGGCGAGGTCGAGGGCACCCCGCCGGTCAAGCGGCGCATGTACCCGACCAAGCAGATCGCGGTCGCCGAGATGCACGTCAAGCTCGAGCAGACCTGGGCGATCTTCCTGCGCGTGATCTCCGAGGCGCGGGTCGACCCCGACAAGGCCGCGCGGCTGCGCCTGCTCGCCGCCCAGTACACGATCATGGAGAATGCCAACGACCTGTGCCGGCTTGCGATCCGCACCTGCGGCGGCCAGTCGATGCTGAGGAGCCTGCCGCTCGAGCGCCTCTACCGCGACAGCCGCTGCGGCTCGCTGATGCTGCCCTTGACCGCCGAGCTGTGCCTCGACCGCCTCGGCCGCGACGCGCTCTACGAGCCGGGCGAGACCGACGAGGCGTAGCGGTCAGCCGGAGTGACGCTTGGCGATGGCGCCGCCCGCGATGCGCGGGATCGCCGCCTTCAGGTCGCTCCAGCCGTAGGCGAGCTCCTGCAGCGGCACGCCCCACATCCTTTCCCGTCGCTCGGCAATCAGCCTGCCGCCCATCGCCTGGTAGAAGAACCTGGCCGGGTTGTCGGCCAGCACCCAGATCAGCGCCGAGCCCAGCCCCTTGCCCGCGAGCACGCCGAAGGAGCGCGCCAGCAACGCCCGGCCGATCGCTTGCGCCTGAAAGTCGGGGTGCACGTAGAGCATGGTGACCTCGCCCCGATAGGGGAGATCGAGCCCCTTCGCGCTCGCGCAACTGGCGAAGCCGACGATGCCGGCATCGGGGTCCTCGGCGACCAGGACCAGTTCGCTCCGCCGCGCGTATTTGAGCGTCCGCGACCA
>DASWHU010000002.1:0-3641 GCA_036398035.1 Alphaproteobacteria bacterium
CTGTTCGCCAACGTGGTCGCGGTCGAGCACATCAAGGCGGCCTAGAGCGCGATGATATTAAGTCGGATCCCTGAGCCTGTTTTGGTCGTCACCCCGGACTCCGCGAAGCGGATATCCGGGGTCCATACGCCTTTGCCACGCACTCGACCACCCGTGCAAGCGGCGGCATGGACCCCGGCTCGCGGCGCTGCGCGCCTTGGCCGGGGTGACGGGTGACGGATGACCATGTTTCAAATCCTCAGGCTCTAGCGCCAGCTATCGATGACGCACGAGCCGCGAACCTCATGCTTCGAGACGCCCGCTTCGCGGGCTCCTCATGCTTCGAGACGCCCGCTTCGCGGGCTCCGTAGCATGAGGTTTGTGAGAGAGCCGCATCCTGAGGAAGGCGGGAGGCCCGTCTCGAAGGATGCGGCGGGCAGGCGCAACTTGTGAGTCCGCATGCTAACGCGTGCAGACCTCGTCGATCAGGGCCGCGGTCGCGTCGCGCGGGGGGTCGTCGAGCGCGGCGCCGATGAATGCGAAATAGGCGTCGAGGCTCTGCGCGACATCGCGCCGCCGGCGCTCGCGCTCGTGGGCGACCGGCGAGCGGTTGAGCGCTTCGCCGAGCACCGTCTGCTCGATGCGCTCGGCGTCGAGCTCGGCCGCCTTCACCTGGGCACGCAGGGCCTCGGCGAGCGCCCGGGCGACCCGCCGCGGCGGCGACTTGAGCCACTGGCGGACGCCGCGCAGCGGCACCACCACCTCCTTGTGCCACACCGTCGCCGCCTCGCTGAGCTGCGCCAGGTCCTCCGCGGTCAGCGCGCCGCGGCCGGTGACGCCGAGCCAGCAGCCGTAGAGGATCAGGTTGGCGTCGGCGCCAAACCGGTCCTGGAGCATCAGGCAGGTGTTGGCGACCCGCGGGCGCGCGTAGACCGCGAGCGAGAAGTCCCACAGCCCGGTGTCGCCCCACGGCAGCGCCTCGGCCGCAGTCCCGCCCGGCCGGCGATCGCGCCTGCGCCCGCTCATTCGTCGCCCAGACAGATGCCGAGGCCGCGCGCGGTGTGCACCAGCGGGTCCCGGGGATCGACCTGGGCGTAGCTCGCAATCGCGTCCTCGATCGCCACGTCGACCACGCTCCGTCCCTGCCAGGCGACCATGCGGTCGAACCGGCCCTGTGCGATCAGGTCCACCGCCGCCACCCCGAACGCGGAGCCCAGCACGCGGTCGACCGCGCTCGGGATGCCGCCGCGCTGGACGTGGCCGAGCACGGTAACGCGGGTCTCGGCGCCTGTCATCTCGGTGATGCGCGCGGCCAGGTGATGGCCGATGCCGCCGTAGCGCCGCTGGCCGTCGCCGGTGCTGTGGGTGACCCGCTCGCCGTCCTCGGTGGGCACCGACTCGGCGACCACGATCAGGCTGTAGTTGCGGCCGCGCTCGACCCGCCGGTCGAGCTTCTCCTTGATCGCCTCCATGGTGTAGGGGATCTCGGGGATCAGGATCACGTCGGCGGCGCCGGCGATGCCCGCCCTCAGCGCGATATGGCCGGCGTCGCGCCCCATCACCTCGAGCACCATCACCCGCTGGTGGCTGGCGGCGGTGAAGTGCAGGCGGTCGAGCGCCTCGGTGGCGACGTGGACCGCGGTGGCGAAGCCGATCGCGGTGTCGGTGAGGCCGACGTCGTTGTCGATGGTCTTGGGCACGCCGACCAGGTTCCAGCCGCCCTTGCGCGCCAGCCGGCGCAGGATCGACAGCGAGCCGTCGCCGCCGATGCCGATCAGCGCATCGAGGCCGAGCAGCCGGTAGCCCTCGACGATGGCATCCGACAGGTCGGCCGGGCGCCCGGCCGCGTCCCGGCTGGTGAACGGATCGCCCCGGCTGGTGGTGCCGAGGAAGGTGCCGCTCATCATCATCACGTAGCCGGGGACGTCGTCGAAGTCGATCTCGACCGCATCCACCGGGCGCCTCACCAGCCCGTCGGTGCCGTAGCGCACGCCGATCACGTCCCAGCCGTAGGCGCGCTTGGCGTGGTGCACCACCGCGCGGATGATCGGGTTGAGCCCGGCGCAGTCGCCGCCGCTGGTCAGCACCCCGATTCGCCTGATTCCCCCTGCGTCCGCCATCCGCCTCGCGCCACCTCGCCGGTTGGGTCGCCGCGTGCGGCCCGCTTGGCGGGCGCGCAGCGACCGTCTTTGCCGCCACGGCGGCAGTTGCTATACTTGCTGCTGTCATTGTGTGACAGATGCAACCCTGCGTTCAAAGGAGTCGATGAACAAGGAGGCGCTGGTCGAACAGTTGGAGCGCCTGCGTGCCGAGCATGAGGTGCTCAACTCTCGAATCGACGAGATGACGTCGGGCGGTGTCTACGACGACATCCGAATCCTGCGGCTGAAGAAGCGCAAGCTGGCGATACGGGACCAGATAGGCCGGATCGAAAGCGATCTGGTCCCGGACATCATCGCCTGACCGAAGGCATGGTCCGGTCCCGGGCGGCGGCTTGCGACCGTCGGTACGAATCGCATCCTGAGCCTGGCCCGGGCCCGGCCGCGCGGGCGGCCGGGTTTCGTGTTCCTGGGGCGTCGTGGTGGGTAGCGGAGCGGACCTGGAGCTTTCGACATGACCGGACCGGCGCCTCAGGTCGGCATCATCATGGGCTCGCAGTCGGACTGGGAGTCGATGCGCTACGCCGCCGAGACGCTGGAGCGGCTGGGGGTGGTGTTCGAGACCCGCATCGTCTCGGCCCACCGCACGCCGGAGCGGCTGTACCAGTACGCGGCCGAGGCGCGCGAGCGCGGGCTGAAGGTGATCATCGCCGGCGCCGGCGGCGCCGCCCACCTGCCCGGCATGACCGCCGCCATCACGCCGCTGCCGGTGATCGGCGTGCCGGTCCACAGCCACGCCTTGAGCGGCCTCGACAGCCTGCTTTCGATCGTCCAGATGCCGGCCGGGGTGCCGGTGGCGACGGTGGCGATCGGGCGCGCCGGCGCGGTCAACGCCGCGCTCCTTGCCGCCGCGATCCTGGCGCTTGAGGACGCGCGAATCGCCGCTGCGCTCGACGCCTGGCGCCGGGCGCAGACCGAGGCGGTGGGCGAGCAGCCGTCGGCGGACGCCGGTCCCGACTGAGCGCGCGCAGGCCGATGGCCGCCCCTCGGGTGATCGCGCCGGGCGCGGCCATTGGCATCCTCGGCGGCGGCCAGCTCGGGCGCATGACCGCGCTCGCCGCGGCCCGGCTCGGCTATCGCTGCCACGTGTTCGGTCCCGAAGCCGGCGCCCCGGCGAGCCAGGTCGCGGCCCGGACCACGGTCGCGGGCTATGGCGACGCCGCCGCGCTGGAGCGGTTCGCGGCCGCGGTCGACGTAGTCACCTTCGAGTTCGAGAACGTGCCCCACGAGGCGGCCGAGGCGCTCGGTCGGCAGGTGCCGGTGCGCCCCGGCGCCAACGCGCTTGCGATCGCCCAGGACCGGCTCGAGGAGAAGCGATTCTTCGCCTCGATCGGCGCCGCGGCGGCCGCCTACCGGCCGGTGCGCGGACCGGACGAGGTCGCGGCGGCGCTCGCCGCGCTCGGTGCTCCCTGCGTGCTCAAGACCACCCGCCTCGGCTATGACGGCAAGGGCCAGGTGCGCATCGACCACGCGCGCGATGCGGCGGCGGCGTGGGCGCAGCTC
>DASWHU010000003.1:0-5286 GCA_036398035.1 Alphaproteobacteria bacterium
AGGCGCGTGCCGGCGACCTGTTGCGGGTAGCGCAACGTGCCGTCGAACGGCGGCACGATCGCCGCCGGGCACAGCAGCACGTCGAAGCGCTCGAAGAACCGGCTCATGCGATGGAACAGCGCCCCGCGCGCGCACTCGGCGCGCTCGATGTCGGCCGCGGTGAGCGCGCGCCCGGCCTCGATGTTCCACACGATCTCGGGCTTGAGCTTGTCGCGGTGCTGGTCCAGCAGCACGCCGCGCCTGACCGCGAACGCGTGCGCGCGCAGCACGTGGAAGGCGTCGGCCGCGCCGCTGAAGTCCGGGCACGCCTGCTCGACAACGGCGCCGAGATCGGCGAAGGCGTGCGCGGCGCGTGCGCACAGCGCCGCGACCTCAGGCTCGACCGGCACGACGCCGCCGAGGTCGGCGCTGAAGGCGACGCGCGCCGGCGGCGCCGCGTTCGTCGCCGCGGCGCGAAACGGCACCGCCGGGCGGTCGAGCGACAGCGGATCGTCCGCATGCCGGCCGCACATGGCGTCGAGCATCAGCGCCACGTCGGCGACGGTGCGCGCCATCGGCCCCTGCACGCCGAGGTCGTCGAAGGGCAGTGCGGCGGGCCCGTGCGCGACCCGGCCCGGGCTCGGGCGCAGGCCGACCACGCCACAGAAGCTCGCCGGGTTGCGCAGCGAGCCGCCGAGGTCGGAACCGGTGGCGAGCCATACCTGGCCCGCCGCCAGCGCCGCCGCCGAGCCGCCCGACGAGCCGCCGGCGCTGAGGCGCGCGTTCCACGGGTTGTTGGTGTGGCCGAACACCTCGTTGAAGGTGTGCGAGCCGGCGCCGAACTCGGGCGTGCTCGACTTGCCGATCACGATCGCGCCGTTGGCCTCCAGCGTCTCGACCATGTAGTCCGAGAAGGCGGAGACGTGGTCGGCGAAGATCGGCGAGCCGAAGGTGGTGCGCACGCCGGCGACCTCGACCAGGTCCTTGACCGCGATCGGCAGGCCGTGGAGGAAGTGGGGCGGCGGATCGGCCGGCGGCGCCTTCATCAGGCGATGCGCGTGTGCCCGCGCGCGCTCGACGCAGAGCGTCGGCAGCGCGTTGATCGCGCCGTCGGTGGCCGCGATGCGCGCCGCGGCGGCGTCGATCAGCTCGAGCGGCGAGACCTCGCGCGCCGCAAGCCGCGCCACCGCCTCGCACGCGGTCAGCCGGGCGAGCTCGTCCATGTCACGCGCCGTGCTCGGCGAGGTAGGCGATCGCGGCGTCGACGCCGCCCGGGCGATGCGGCACGCCGGCTGCGCGCAGGCCCATCTCGACCGTCGCCAGGGTGCCGAGGATCATCGGCTCGTTGAGGTCGCCGAGATGGCCGATGCGGAACAGGCGGCCCTTGAGCCGCATCAGGCCGCCGGCGAGCACCAGGTTGAAGCGCTCGCGGCACAGGCTGCGCAATGCATCGGCGTCGTGGCCGTCGGGCATCAGCACCGCCGAGATCGAGTTGGAGTGCTCGCGCGCGTCCTTCGACCACAGCTCGAGGCCCCAGCCCGCGACCGCGCGTCGCACCGCCTCGGCGAGCCGCGCGTGGCGCGCGAGGCACGCCTCGAGCCCTTCCTCCTCGAGCATGTCGAGAGCTTCGGCCAGCCCGAACATCAGGTTGATCGCCGGCGTGCAGGTGAAGGTCGGCGTCGTGCCGTCGGGCAGCATCAGGCGCCAGTCCCAGTAGCTGCGCGCTGTCGTTACCGCTTGCGCCGCGCGCAGCGCCTTGTCGCCGACGGCGTTGAACGACATGCCGGGCGGCAGCATCAGCCCCTTCTGCGAGCCGCCGATGGCGACGTCGACGCCCCACTCGTCCATGCGGAAGTCGATCGAGGCGAGCGAGGAGATGGTGTCGGCGATCAGGAGCGCCGGATGCCCGGAGGCGTCGATCGCCCGGCGCACCTCGGCGAGGCGCGAGGTGACCCCGGTCGAGGTCTCGTTGTGGACCACGGCGACCGCCTTGATGCGCCGGTCGCGGTCGGCGGCGAGATGCGCCTCGACGGCGGCCGGGTCGACGCCGTGGCGCCAGTCGCCGGAAAGCTCCTCGACCACCAGGCCGAGCGCCTCGGCCATGCCCTTCCACATCGCCGAGAACGCGCCGGTCTCGGCCATCAGCACCCGCTCGCCCGGGGCGCAAGTGTTGGCGAGCGCGGCCTCCCACGCGCCGTGGCCGGCGGCGGGGAGGATCAGCACCGGCGCCTCGGTGCGGAAGACGCGCTTGAGGCCCTCGTGGCAGTGCTCGGCGATGGCGCGGAACTCGGGCCCGCGGTGGTCGAGCGCCGGCCGGTCCATCGCCCGCAGGATTCGGTCGGGCATCATGGTCGGGCCGGGGGTGTGCAGAAATTGTCGTCCGCGCGCAGGCGGCATCGCGTTAGTCTGGGTCATGGCTCCACGCAATTCGAGTCGGCCGGCGCGGCAAGGTGGCGAGTCTGGTAGCAGATAAATCGCGCATCCGCGACAGCGCTTTGGCCGCCAGGCTCAGGCGCGCAGTCGCGGGCGAGGTGCTGTTCGATCCGTTCTCGCGCGGGCGCTACGCCACCGATGCGTCGATCTACCAGATCGAGCCGCTGGGCGTGGTGGTGGCGAAAAGCGCGGGCGACATCGAGGCCGCGGTGGCGATCGCGCGCGAGGCGGGGGTGGCGGTGCTGCCGCGCGGCGGCGGCACCTCGCAATGCGGCCAGACGGTGGGCGAGGCGCTGGTCGTCGACACCTCGAAATATCTGCGCGGGGTGCGCGACCTCGACCTCGACCGGCGCCGGGTGACGGTCGAGCCGGGGCTGGTGCTCGACCAGCTCAACGCCTGGCTCAAGCCGCACGGGCTGTGGTTCCCGGTCGACGTCTCGACCGGCAGCCGCGCGACCATCGGCGGCATGGCCGGCAACAACAGCTGCGGCGCGCGCTCGATCCGCTACGGCAACATGGTCCATAACGTGCACGCGATCGACGCCGTGCTGGCGGGCGGCGTGCGCCACCGCTTCGGCCCGGTGCCCGGCGACCTCGACGGGCTGGACGCGGACGCGGGCTATGCCGCCCTGGTCCGGGACATGCGTGCGCTCGGCCGGCGCGAGGCGGACGAGATCAAGGCGCGCTTCCCGAAGCTCCTGCGCCGGGTCGGCGGCTACAACATCGACACCGTCTCGTCCGCCGGCCACAACATGGCGCAGCTCCTGGTCGGCTCCGAGGGCACGCTCGGCTTCTTCACCGCGATCGAGCTCGCGCTTTCGCCGCTGCCGGCGCACAGCGCGCTCGGCGTCTGCCATTTCACGTCGCTGCGCGCGGCGATGGCGGCGGCGCGCGACATCGTCGCGCTCGAGCCGGCGGCGGTCGAGCTCGCCGACCGCAGCCTGATCGAGCTTGCGCGCGAGGTGCCGCTCTACCGCGCGACCATCGAGCGGTTCATGGCGGGCGATCCGGAAGCGGTGCTGATGGTCGAGTTCGCCGGCGACGACGGGCCCGCGCAGGCCGCCGGGCTCGACCGGCTCGACGAGCTGCTCGCCGACCTCGGCCACGCCGGCACGGTCATCAAGGTGACCGACCGCGCCGAGCAGAAGGCGGTGTGGGAGGTGCGCAAGGCGGGCCTCAACATCCTGATGTCGATGAAGGGCGACGGCAAGCCGGTGTCGTTCGTCGAGGACTGCGCGGTCGACCTCGCGGACCTCGCCGACTACACCGACCGGATGAGCGCGATCTTCGCCCGGCACGGCACCCGCGGCACCTGGTACGCGCACGCCTCGGTCGGCTGCCTGCACGTGCGCCCGGTGCTCAACATGAAGGACGCGGGCGACGTGGCGAAGATGCGCGCCATCGCCGAGGAGGCGTTCGACATGGTGCGCGCCTATGGCGGCTCGCATTCGGGCGAGCACGGCGACGGCCTGGTGCGCTCCGAGTTCCACGAGCGCATGTTCGGCCCGCGCCTGGTGCGCGCGTTCGAACAGGTCAAGGACCGCTTCGACCCCGACGGCGTGTTCAATCCGGGCAAGATCGTGCGGCCGTCGCGCATGGACGACCGCGCCCTGTTCCGCTACCGGCCGGGCTACGCGCCGGCGCGGTTCGCGCCCGCGCTCGACTGGTCGGCGTGGGGCGCGGGCGACGGCACCGGCGGGTTCCTGGCCGCGGTCGAGATGTGCAACAACAACGGCGCCTGCCGCAAGCGCGACGCCTCCGTCATGTGCCCGTCCTACCGCGCCACCGGCGACGAGCAGCACCTGACCCGCGGGCGCGCCAACACGCTTCGCCTCGCGCTGACCGGCCAGCTCGGCGCGGATGCGCTCGAGTCGGACGAGATGGCGGCGACCATGCGCCTGTGCGTCGGCTGCAAGGGCTGCAAGCGCGAGTGCCCGACCGGCGTCGACATGGCGCGCATGAAGATCGAGGTGCTGCACCGCCGCGCCCGCCGGCGCGGGGTCGGCTTGCGCGACCGGCTGATCGGATACTTGCCGCGCTATGCACCGGCGGCGGCGCGCTTGCGCGCGGTGGTCAAGATGCGCAACCGCTCGCGCGCGCTGCGCTGGGCGGGCGAGCGCGCGCTCGGATTGAGCGCCCGCCGCGCCTTGCCCGAGTGGCCCCGCGACCCGTTCCTGGAGACGCCCGCCGCGACCGGCGACGGCCCCGAAGTCGTGCTGTTCGCCGACACCTTCACCACCTGGCACGAGCCCGGCAACGCCCGCGCCGCGCTGAGGGTGCTGGGCGCGGCCGGCTATCGCGTGCACGTCGCGCGCGCGGCCGCCGGCGACGGCCGCCGGCCGCTGTGCTGCGGGCGCACCTTCCTCGCGGTCGGCCTGGTCGATGAGGCGCGCGCGGAAGCCCGGCGGAGCTTGCGCGCGCTCGCTCCTTACGTCGCGCGCGCACTCCCGGTGGTCGGCCTCGAGCCGTCCTGCCTGTTCACCTTCGGCGACGAGATGCCGGCGCTGCTGCCCGGCGACGACACCGCACAGGCGCTCGCGCGTCAGGCGGTGATGCTCGAGTCGTTCCTGGTCGCGGAGCACGCCGCCGGGCGTCTCGACCTCGCGCTCGGTGCGCTCGACCGCGACACTGCGCTGGTCCACGGCCATTGCCACCAGAAGGCGTTCGGAGTCGCCAGCGACATCGCCAGCGTGCTCGGCTGGGTGCCGGGGCTCGCCGTCGAGCCGATCGAGTCGACCTGCTGCGGCATGGCCGGCGCGTTCGGCTATCAGGCCGAGACCGCCGAGGTTTCGCTCAGCATCGGCGAGCTCGACCTGTTTCCCGCGCTGCGCCGCCCTGAGCGCGCCGGCGCCCTGGTCGTCGCCGGCGGCACCA
>DASWHU010000004.1:0-7001 GCA_036398035.1 Alphaproteobacteria bacterium
GACCAGGTCGCCGCCGGCGCGGCGCACGGCCTCAACCCGCTGGTCGCCAATTACGGCCCCGCCCTGCTCGACCGCGCCGTGCTCGACGCGCTGTGCCGCGTTCGGGGCATCTCGGTCTTCAATGCCATGGCAAGCAACCTCGCCGGCATCACGAACTGTTCGCTGGTGCCCGACCTCGACGGCTTCGACATGGATGCGTTCGTGCGCAGCCTGCGCCCGGCGCGAGCGATCGCCGCCCGCCATACCGTCGGCCTGGTCGATGCGATCGGGGATCCGAGCGGCGGGCCCGACGACGGCCTGCCGCGGACCTTGCGCGAGGCGATCGCCGCCTACGGCCACCGCTGGTTCAAGCTCAAGGTCGCGGGCGACCTCGACGCCGACCTCGCGCGCCTCGCCGAGATTGCCGCCGAGCTCGACCGCATCGACGGCGCGTATCATGTCACCCTCGACGGCAACGAGCAGTACCGCGACGCGGACGGCGTCGCCCTCCTGCTCGAGCGCATCGCCGCCACCCCCGCGCTTGGCCGCCTGGCCGGCGCGATCGCGTTCATCGAGCAGCCGATCGCGCGCGGCGCCGCGCTCGACACCGATGTCACCGCCATCGCCGGCCGCTGGCCGCTGCTGATCGACGAGTCGGACGCGACCCTCGCTGCGTTCACGCGCGCGCGCGCGCTCGGCTATGCGGGCGTCTCGTCGAAGAGCTGCAAGGGCCTATACAAGTCGATCCTCAATGTCGCCCGCTGCCGGATGTGGAACGAGCACGCCGGCGCGCCGCGCGCGTTCATGTCGGCCGAAGACCTGTCGACCCAGGCCGGGCTCGCGGTCCAGCAGGACCTCGCGCTCGCCACCCTGATCGGCTGCCGCCACGTCGAGCGCAACGGCCACCACTACGTCAACGGCATGGCCGGCGTGCCCGAGACCGAGCAGGCTGCGTTCCTCGCCGCGCATGCGGACCTCTATCACCGCGCACACGGCGTCGTGCGGCTGACGATCACGGGCGGCGACATCGCGCTCGGCTCGCTCGCCTGCCCCGGCTTCGCCGCCGGCGCCGAGCCGGACTGGGACGCGCTGCGGCCGATGCCGCGGGCGGCGTGACGTGGCCGAACTCGCGCGCCTGTCGCTCAACCTCGCCACCACGCGCATCAAGTGGGGCGCACGCGAAGCGATCGAGGGTTGCGCGCGCGCCGGCGTCCGCTGGATTGCGCCGTGGCGCGACCAGATTGCGAAGGACGGGCTCGAGGCCTGCGTGCGCGCGGTGCGCGACGCCGGGCTCGAGGTCAGCAGCGTCTGTCGCGGCGGCATGTTCCCGGCCGGCGACGCCGCCGCACGCCAAGCCGCGATCGAGGACAACAAGCGCGCCATCGACGAGGCCGCGGCGCTCGGCGCGCGCGCCCTCGTGCTGGTGGTCGGCGGCCTGCCCGCGGGCTCGAAGGACCTCGCGGGCGCGCGCGCGATGGTCGCCGAGGGCATCGCCGCGGTGCTGCCATACGCGCGCGAAGCGGGCGTCGCGCTCGCCATCGAGCCGCTGCACCCGATGTATGCGGCCGACCGCGCCTGCATCAACACCCTCGCGCACGCGCTCGATGCGTGCGACGCGCTGGGCGCCGGGGTCGGAGTCGCGGTCGACGTCTACCACGTCTGGTGGGACCCGGACCTTGGCCCCGCCATCGCCCGCGCCGGGCGCGACCGCCTGCTCGGCTTCCACGTCTCGGACTGGCTGGTGCCGACCCGCGACCTGTTGCTCGACCGCGGCATGATGGGCGACGGCGTGATCGACATCCCGCGCATCACCGCGCTGATGGACCGCGCCGGCTACGACGGCCCGATCGAGGTCGAGATCTTCTCGGCCGGGAATTGGTGGCAGCGCGATCCGGACGAGGTCTTAAGCATCGCCAAGCAGCGCTTCGCAAGCGCGGTCTGAGGGTTGGCGCCGGCCGGCCCGGCTAGGCGTGGTGACAATGCCGCCGCGGGGGGTTAACCTGCAAAGCGGTTGCCGAGGAGGGAGACGTGGTCTCGGCCATCGTCACGCGGCCATGACGGAGAGCCTCGCGACCCGGCGCACGCGACGTCGGCGCCTGATCGCTTGGCTCGCGGCCGTGTGTCTGGCGTTCGGCTGGGCGCATGTGTGGCTCCACGACGCCGGCCACGACAAGGGGCTGCATTTCCGCTCCGAGGCCACCGCGCAGTGCCAGCTCGCCAAGCTGCACTGGCAGATCCTGCCCGAGCCTCCGTCCTGCGCCGCACGGTTGGGCTTCGATGCGCCGTCCGCGGACGAGCCCAGAATCGCGTTCGCCCGCGCTGCGACCCGGCGTCCCGGCGTGCGCGCGCCGCCGTTGTCCTGACGCTTCAGCGCCGATCGCCGTCCAGGCCCCGCCGGCCCGCGCGTTGCGGGGACCGCGCCGCCTGGCGGTGAGACGGTCATGCTCACCGGCCATCCGGGTGAGAGAGGACGACCACCGAGGAGATCGCAGATGAATGACCAGGACCGCGCCGGCACGCGCAGCATGCTCGCGCTCGACGGCGTCCGCCACCGCTACGACCGCACCGAGGTGGTGGCGGTCGAACATTGGCAGGTGGCGGAGGGCGAGCAGTGGCTGCTGCACGGCCCGTCGGGATGCGGCAAGAGCACGCTGTTGCACATCATGGCCGGCCTGCTGACGCCGAGCCAAGGCACGGTGCGGCTCGCCGGCCAGGACCTCGGCGCACTCGCCGGCGCCGCCCGCGACCGCTTCCGCGGCCGCCATGTCGGCATCGTGTTCCAGCAACTGCACCTGATCGATGCGCTTACAGTGCGCCAGAACCTGGTGCTGGCTCAGTCGCTCGCCGGCCTGCCGCCCAATGAGGCGCGCGTCGGGGAGATGCTCGACGGCCTGCGCATCGCCGACAAGGCCGATGCCCGGCCGTTTGCCCTGAGCTACGGGCAAGCGCAGCGCGTCGCCCTCGCCCGGGCGCTGATCAATCGGCCCCAGCTGCTGCTCGCCGACGAGCCGACCTCGAACCTCGACGACGCCAATGCGGAGCGTGCGCTGGCGCTGCTGCGCGATCAGGCCGAGGCACAAGGCAGCGCGCTGGTCGTCGCCAGCCATGACGGGCGCATCAAGGACACGTTCGAGCGCCGGCTCGAGCTCGACATTGCGGCCGAGGCGCAGGCGGCATGAACGCGCTCGCGCTGTCGCTCGCCTATCTCAGGCGCAGGCCTCTGAATACCGTGCTCAACCTGCTCCTGCTCGCCATCGGCGTCGGCACCATTTCATTGCTGCTGCTGTTCAGCGACCAGCTGCAGGAGCGGCTTGCCCGCGACGCCCAAGGAGTCGACATGGTGGTCGGCGCCAAGGGCAGCCCGATGCAGCTGATCCTGTCGAGCGTGTTCCACATCGACGTGCCGACCGGCAACGTGCGCATCGCCGATGCCCGGCCGCTGACCGAGAACCGCATGATCGAGCAGGTGATCCCGCTTGCGCTTGGCGACAGCTTCCGCGGCTTCCGCATCGTCGGCACCGAGCGCGCCTATGCCGACAACTACAGTGCCGAGCTCGCCGAGGGCGCATGGTGGCAGGCCTCGATGGAAGCGACTGTCGGCTCGGTCGCCGCCGCCCAGGCCGGACTCGGCGTCGGCACCAGCTTCGTCGGCTCGCACGGTCTTGCCGAAGGTGGCGCCATGCACGGCGAGCATCCCTATCGGGTGGTCGGCGTGATGGCGCCGACCGGCACCGTGCTTGACCGCGTCATCCTGGTCTCGGTGGAAAGCGTCTGGGACGTGCACGAGATCCACCACGGAGGCGAGGCGGAGGGCGAGGACCACGACGCGCACGAGTCCGCGGCGGGCTCGGCGGGCGACGGAAGCCGCGAATCGGCGTCGGTGCTCGAGACCGGCGACGACGACCTGGAGCTGACCGCGCTGCTGGTGCGTTTCCGCAACCCGATCGGCGCGGCCACCATGCCCCGGCAGATCAACATGACCACGCCGATGCAGGCGGCGCTGCCGGGCTACGAGATCGCGCGCCTGATGCAGATGATCGGCATCGGCCTCGACGGCTTTCGCGCCTTCGCCGCCGTGCTGGTGGTCAGCGCCGGGCTCGGCATCTTCACCGCGCTCTACAACGCCCTTGCCCAGCGCCGCTACGACATCGCGGTGATGCGTTCGCTCGGCGCATCGCGCGGCGCGATCCTGCGCCAGATCCTGCTCGAGGGCACCCTGCTCGCCTTTGCCGGCGGCTTGCTCGGCCTGATCCTCGGCCATGCCGTCGCCGAGGTCGCCGGCGCCTGGCTGTGGCGCGAGCATCAGATCTACCTGCGCGGCCTTGCCTGGGACGCGGACGAGGGTTGGCTGGCGGTAATGGCGCTGTTACTGGGTGCGGTGGCGGCGCTGCTGCCGGCGCTGCAGGCCTATCGGATCGACATCTCGCGGGTGCTCGCGCGCGGCTGAGGTGGCCGGCGGTCTATGACGAATCGGCGGCGGCCCGTGCGACCTCGGTCATGCGGTAGTAGTAGCCCGCCAACGAGTCGTGGAGCAACTCGAACCGTCCGGTGACGACGACCGCGTCATTGCTGTACTCGATCGGCTCGTCGGCGATCAGCTCGACGAAGGTCTCGGGCCCGCCGGGTAGGCAGTACGGGCAGTTGGGCGAGATCATGCTCAACAGGACGTGCGTGCGTGCCGCGTCGAGCGGCAGCAGGAAGCCGACCATCTTGACCGTCTCGCCGACCAGCGCGCGCACCTCGTCACTGTACTCGGGGACCAGGTCGACGCCCTCGTAAACCATGTCGACGTTGACCAACAGCTCCCACGGCACCGCGCCCGACACCTCGGGCAGCGGGTAGAGCGTGTCGCCCGGCGGCCGGTCGTACTTCGTTTGCGCCTGTGCCGGCGCAAGCGCGCCCGCCACCGCGAAGGCGGCGGCGCCGAGCCAGATTGCGATCCTCTTCGGCATGGTCCTCATGAGGCTCGCGGCCACTCCCGTCACATCCTGAACTGGCCTTCGCCGGCAAGCTCGCCGTTGACGTAGCAATTGTTGTCGGCGAGCCGCACCTGGTCGTCGGGGCCGGCCTCGCATTGTATGCGCACGACGTTGAGCTCGATCTTGATCAAGGTCGGGTCCTCGAACGGGCGAAACTTGGCCGAGCGATGCGGCATCATGAACTGCACCCAGCCCTCGATCAAGATCTTCGCCGCCTCGTCGTGATCGTTGGCGATCTCCAGCGCGTGCACGGGCGTACTCGCCATCAGAACGACCGCAAGCGCGGCCATCAGCGACTGCGTCCCAACCCTCACTTGGCCGTCTCCTGGAAACGAAGCGGGAGCCGGCGCAGATGCCGGCTCCCGACCTCAAGGTCTTAAACTACTGTCGAATGGCGGCCCTTACCACATGGCCACCGGGTTGCCGGGCGAGCCGGTCGCGCCGACCAGCTTCAACGGCGCCCACACGAACGCGAACTCGTAGACCCCCGCCTCGAGCAAAGGCCCGAAGTCGAGGTTCTCGATGTTCCAGATGCCGCGCCGGGTCTGCATCTCGGTGTGGCACGGCACCGCGTAGCCTTCCTGCTCGCCGACCGGCTGGGCGTCGTTCGCCGAGGTGTCGCCGCCGGTCAGGATGATCTTGCGCGAGGCCATGTACTGGCACGCGCTGACCCCGAAGCCGGGCTCGCCCGAGGTGAAGTACTTGCGCGCTTCCGCCCGCTGCTCCGGGCTCATGGTCGGCCACTTCTTGTTCGCCCACACGTCGCCGTGGCCGGTGTAGAGGAACACGCAGTCGCCCTCGCCGATCTCGGCCAGGCCCTCGGCCTTGACCATCGCCTTGACGTCGTCGGCGGTGACGATCCCCGGGCTGTCGGTGGTGGTCGGGATCGGCAGCGGGTTCATGCCCTTGAACTTGGGCGCATCGAGCAGCACCCCGCGGCAGATGAAGCCCTTCTCGGCGACGGCCTCGACCCCGAGCGGCCCCAGGCCGACCACGCGCCCGCCGGCGCCGCGCTGATAGAAGTCCGGGTGCTTGCGCCCGTTGTACCAGAACATGCCCTTCGAAGTGTTGACGCCGATATGGCCGGGGCCGTCGAACTGGGTGCTGACCTGGCCGATCTCGGTGGTCAGCATCTCGTCGTGATAGACCAGGGCGTTCTTACCGAACGGCCCGCCGGTCGGGGTGCCGGGAATCGACATCTGGTAAGTGCGCGGGCCGAACAGCGGCACGTCGGACTGGTACAGCTTGCCAAGGGTCGCGGTCTTGCCCTGCTTGACCAGCCCGACCGCCTTCATGACCATCTCCGGAGTCGTCCGGTTGGGCGAGCCGACCATGTCGTCCGGCCCGTACTCGGACGGCCACCATTTCTCAGTCAACGCCTTGTCGTCGACCGGCGCCTGGGCGCTGGCGACCCCGGCGATCGACACGCACAAGGCTGCGGCCGTCGCAAACTTGATAAAATCAGCAGTCCTCATCGACTGGTTTCCTCCCATTGAATTCGGGGGTCGGCACGCCCCGATCCGATTCAAGTCCCATGGTTGGGTGCCGACATTCCCCGGATGGCGCGCACCCGGAGTTCACCCAACCATAGCACCCCGTCCGGTGGGGATCGACTCGGAAGTGCCGCCAGGTAGACGACCCTGGACAGCTCACGCCGCGCGGCTGCCGGCGCCGCCATGATGGAGGTCGCGGCCCGCGACCAGCGCCCTGATCTTGGCGTCGGCGATGCTGCGGTCGAGCATCCAGAAGCCGCAGTCGGGGTGGATATAGCGCACCCGCCCCGGCCCGAGCACGGCCTCGGCGCGCTCGATCGCGCGCGCGATCTCGTCCGCGCTCTCGACCTCGGTGCGCTTGACGTCGACCACGCCGAGGCCGAGGCCGATCCCGGGCCTGAGGTCGCGGAACGCGGCGAGCTCGCCCGCCGGGCGGTGCGCGGCCTCCATCACGATGTGGTCGACCTGGAGGCTGTTCAGGTACGCGATCAGCTTGTCCCACGAGCCGCGCTGGATCACCTGGCCGCCGTAGTTGCCGAAGCACAGGTGG
>DASWHU010000005.1:0-4130 GCA_036398035.1 Alphaproteobacteria bacterium
GACCTGCCCGAGGGTGCCGCGTTCATTCCCGAGATGCCGGGCACCGCGCCCGGCCTGGTGTGCCCGCTCGGCGCGCAGGTGATCTATGCGGTGCCGGGCGTGCCGCACGAGATGCGGACCATGGTCGGCGCCACCGTGCTCGCCGACCTCAAGCGGCGCGCGGGCCTGCGCGCGGTGATCCGGAGCCGCGTGCTGCGCACCTGGGGCCACACCGAGTCCGGCCTCGCCGAGCTGCTCGCCGGGCGCATCGCCGAGCTCGATGCGCTCGGCAACCCGACCCTTGCCTTCCAGGCGAGCGGCATCGAGGGGCTCAAGGTGCGGATCACCGCCAAGGCGGGCGATGACGCCGCCGCCGAGGCGATGCTTGCGGACGAGGAGGCGCGGGTGCGCGCGCTGGTCGGCGACGTGGTGTTCGGCGTCGACGGCGAGACCATGGAATCGGTGGTGCTCGCCATGCTGGCTGCGCGCGGGCTCAGCCTCGCGGTTGCCGAGCAGCTCAGCGCCGGGCTGGTGGCGATGCGGCTCACGGCCGCCGCCAACGGCGCGGACGGCACCTTCCGCGGTGGCGTGGTCACCGCCGCCGACGGGCGCGCGAGCGAGCTTTTGGGGGCGCCGCCGGGGCCGGCGGTCTCGGCCGAGGCCGCGGCGGCGATGGCCGAGCGCGTGCGCGCGCTGTTCGGCACCGACGTCGGCCTCGCCACCTGCGGCGTCGCCGGCCCCGAGCCGCAGGACGGCCACCGCCCCGGCACCGCGTTCCTCGGCCTCGCCCTCGGCAACCGCGCCGAGGCGACCGAGGCGCGCCTGCCCGGCGACCGCGACCGCATCCGCCAGTACGCGGTGATCAGCGTGCTCAATGCGCTCCGCCGCAGGCTTGCCGCCGCGCAGTAGCCGCCACGACCACCAGGGAGAGCCGAGACCGATGAGCCGCATTCCGACCGTCGCCCCCAAAGACATGACCGACGCCCAGCGCCGGGTGGTCGAGGCGATCCGCTCCGGCCCCCGCGGCAGCGCCGCGCGCGGCCCGTTCGCAGCCTGGCTCGCGAGCCCCGAGCTCGCCGACCGGGCGCAGCACCTCGGCGCCTATCTCAGGTTCGAGACCTCGGTGCCGGCGCGGCTCAAGGAGCTCGCCATCCTCTATGTCGCGCGCGCCTGGACCGCCCAGTTCGAGTGGTACGCGCACAAGAGGTTCGCGCTCGACGGCGGCCTCGGCCCGGAGGTGATCGACGCCATCCAGGCGCGCCGCCGCCCCGACTTCACACGCGACGACGAGGCCGCGGTCTACGATTTCTGTGCGGAGCTGCACGAGCGCCACCAGGTCAGCGACGCGCGCTTCCAGGCGGTCAAGAAACATCTCGGCCAGGCGGGCGTGGTCGAGCTGGTGGGTGTGCTCGGCTACTACACACTGGTGTCGATGACCTTGAACGTGTTCGAGGTGGCGATGCCCGAGGGCGAGCCGCCGCCGCTTGCCGACTGAGCGCATGATTGGCGCCGCTGCGATGCGCCCCCCTCACCCATCCCTGGATTTAATCCGGGGACCGGGTAAGGCGCGGCTTTCGCCGCGCCAACCCTTCGCAACCCTCTCCCCCCGCCAATCGCGGGGGGAGAGGGAAGGGTGAGGGCGGACCGAGACAAGGCAATCCGAAACCCGTCGAAACGGTCGCAGACATGGTGGCCCCGCTGACGCCGCGCGCCGCAGCGGTGCGCGCCGCGCTGTGGATGTGCGGCACGCTCGTCTCGTTCAGCATCATGGCGGTGGCGATCCGCGAGCTGTCGGCGAGCCAGGGCACGTTCCAGATCCTCGCCTGGCGCAGCATCGTCGGCCTCGCCGTGCTGGTGCCGGTCGCGCTGCTGCGCGGGCGCGGGCTGCTGGCCACCCGCCAGCTGCGCTGGCAGGTGCGGCGCAACCTGGTCCACTTCCTCGGCCAGGCGGGCTGGACCTACGGCATCGCGGTGCTGCCGTTGACTGTCGTGTTCACGCTCGAGTTCACCATGCCGGCGTGGACCGCGCTCTTGGCGGTGCTGTTCCTCGGCGAGCGGCTGAGCCGGGGCCGCGCGCTCGCCATCGCCGGCGGCATCGCCGGCGTGGTCGTGATCCTGCGCCCCGATGTCGCGCTGCCCGATCCGGCCGCGCTCATCGTGCTCGCGGCGGCCATGGCCTACGCCGCGGCGCACACCATGACCAAGCAGCTCACCCGCAGCGACGGCGCGCTCGCGATCCTGTTCTGGATGTCGGCGATCCAGCTGCCGCTCGGCGCGGGCGTGGCGCTGGCGCTCGCGGGCGGCGACTGGCCGCTGCCGGGGTGGGTCGCGGCGCCATGGATCGCGCTGGTCGGGCTCGCCGCGCTCGCCGCCCATTTCTGCCTCGCGCGCGCGCTCAAGCTCGCCGACGCGACTGTGGTCATGCCGCTCGACTTCCTGCGCCTGCCGCTGATCGCAGGCGTGGGCGCGGTGCTCTACGGCGAGGCGCCCACGCCCGCGGTCGCGCTCGGTGCGGCGATCATCGTCTTGAGCCTCGCGTTCGCGCTCCGCGCCGAGCGCTAGGCCGCGCGGAACGACACCACCTTAATGCCCGCCGCCTTCCTTCCGGCGTGCCACAGGTCGTACTGCATCTGTTGTCTGAGCCAGCTCTCGGCGCTACCGCCGAACGCCTTCGACAATCGGATCGCCATCTCCGGCGAGATGCTGAGGCGGCCGTTGAGCAGCATCGACAGGGTGTTGCGCGACACTCCGAGACCCTTCGCGGCCGCGGTCACGGTCAACCCCAACGGCTCCAGGCACTGGCGTCGGATCACCGCGCCGGGATGCGGCGGATCGTGCATCGGCATCGGCCCCTCCTAATGATAGTCGAGATAATCCACGTCGACCGCGTCGCCCGCCTCGAAGCGGAAGATCACGCGCCAATTGGCTCTGACCACCACCGCCCAGTAACCTCTGTAGTTGCCGGTCAGGCGGTGAACGCGAAAGCCGGGCAGATCCATGTCCTGCGCTTCCGCCGACGCCTCCAGGCGAACGAGGATGTCCCGCAGCTTCGCGATATGCTCCGGGTTCAGCTGGCTCGCCTCGCCGCGCTCATGGAGCCGTTTCAGCGCCCTGCTGCGGAAACGCCGGATCACGACGAGCTTGTATCATGTAATAATACATTTGTCGCGGCGCAACTCGGCAACGACAGTTGTATGATCGCCGAATCGGAGCAAGACGCTCGGCGACCGGCGCCGCCGACGACTCGCGGTGCAAGTCGCACGGCGATCACAACGGCAGGTAGCGCGACAGTGCAGGCCAGTGGTCCGCCGCGGCACCGCAGGCGAACAGCGCGTCGATCTCGCCCGCGCTCAAGCCCGCCTCGCCCAACACCTCGCGGGTGTGGGTGCCGGGGAGAGGCGCCGGGAACAGGCGCCGCACCGGAGTCCTCTCGGGTCGCAGCCAGGTCGGCAGCGGCAAGGTGGTGGTGTAGCCCGAGGGGTGGGCGAAGCGCACCATCCTGAGCGAGCCGCCGTCGATCTCGACCGGCGCGGTGGCGTCGGCCTCGACCGTCTGCGCGCGCCGCACCTCGGCGAGCGAGGCCACCCGCACCGCGCAGGCCGACGGCACCGTCGCCACCTGCGCGGCGAAGTCCTCGAACGCCAGCGTGCGCGCGCGCTCGGCGATCGCATCCTCGCCGTCGGCATTGGCGCCAAGCGCCAGGCTGAGCCTGCCGGTGTCCTCCGCGCGGCAGCCGAGGAACGCCCAGCCGTCGGCCACCCGGTAGAGGCGGTGGTGGGCGCCCTCGCCGGTCGCGTCCTGGCCGCTCGCCTCGGTGCCGTGGGTGGCGCCGTCGTGGTCGACCATGAACGGGAACTGGACGAGCTGCGCGCCCATCGCGAGCGAGCTGCGCACGTGGGCGCCGCCGTGCCCGGCGTCGCGCGCGATCAGCGCCTGGACGATGCCGAGCGCGGCGGTAAACCCGGTGATGTAGTCGACGCAGCTCGCCACCGCGTGGATCACCGGCGAGTCGGGCGAGCCGTAGCGCGCGGTGATGCCGCTCGCCGACTGCAGCGTCGGGTCGAACGCCGGGTCGTCCTTGAGCGCGCCGCCGTCCGGGCCGCCCCAGGCGCTGACCTGGCACGAGATGATGTCGGGCCTGATCTCGCTCA
>DASWHU010000006.1:0-2752 GCA_036398035.1 Alphaproteobacteria bacterium
ACGCGAGGCCGGCTGATCCGCCTGGCCTACGCCATCGACATGCGCTACGGCGTGCTCCACGAGATCGCGAGCCGGGTGCGCGCGGGCGAGCCCGTCGACCTTGCCACCGGCCACCTGTCGCTGATCTGGCAGGGCGACGCCGGCGCCCAGATCCTGCGCAGCTTCGCACATTGCGCGACCCCGCCCCGGCCGCTCAACATCACCGCGCGCGAGATCGCCAGCGTGCGCGCGCTCGCCCTTGCCTTCGGCCGGAGGTTCGACGTCGAGCCCGTGTTCCGGAACCGCGAGGCCGAGACCGCCTGGGTGATGGACGGCGCGGAAGCCGCGCGCCTGTTCGGCGCGCCGATCGTATCCACCGAGACGATGATCGACTGGACCGCCGATTGGGTCGCACGCGGGCAACCCTCTTATGGCAGGCCGACCCGCTATGAGGTTCGCGACGGACGCTTCTGACCCGGCGCGCCTGGGGATGCGCGCGCTTGTGCCGAGCGATGCCGGGCGTCTGGTGGCGCTGTCCGCCGAGGCCGGCTGGAACCAGACCGCCGACGACTGGCGGCTGATGCTCGAGCTCGGCGAGGGAATTGGATGCTGGGAGCCGGACGGGGCGCCGATCGCCTCGGCACTGGTGCTGCCCTACGATGGCGGCTTCGCCTGGCTGAGCATGGTGCTGGTGACGGCCCCCTGGCGGCGGCGCGGGCTCGCGACACGGCTCGTTCGCCGCTGCCTCGACCGGCTGGCCGAAATCGGCGTGTCGCCGATCCTCGATGCCACCGAGGCGGGCCGGCGCACCTACTCCCGCCTCGGCTTCACCGATCTGTGGACCTATACCCGGCTCGCAGCCGAGAGACCTCGGCTCGCCCCGGCGGCGGGGATCGACGTGCGCCCGATGACGCCCACAGACCTCGACGCGGTGGCCGCGCTTGAGGCGCGCGCGTTCGGCGCTCCGCGGAAGCACGTGCTGGCGGCGATGCTCGCACGCGCGCCCGATGCGGCGTACCTCGCCGAGTCCGGCGGCCGGCTCTGCGGACTGGTGCTCGCCCGCGACGGCCGGCTCGCCATCCAGCTCGGGCCGCTGGTCGCCGAGACGCCCGAGGTCGCGCGCGGACTTGCCGCCGCGGCACTCGCGGGTACGGGCGGGCCGGTGTTCGTCGACCTGCCCGATGCCCAGGGCGCATTCCGCGCCGCGCTCGAGGGCGCCGGCTTCGCCGCCCAGCGCGGCCTTGTGCGCATGGCCGCAGGCCGCGGCGACCCGGGCGAGGCGTCGCTCCGCTACGCCCTCGCCGGTCCCGAGCTCGGCTGACCGGCTTGACCGCGATCGCGTCCGGCCACTATCACCACCGGAATGGACCAACGGCAGCCGAGGCGGGCACAGGTGGCGACAAGTGCCGACATCCCGGAGGGCGTACGCGCGGTGCTCACGGCGGGCACGGTGATCCCGGCCCATCCGCTGGCGCTTGACGCCGCGCGCCGGCTCGACCGGCACCGCCAGCGCGCGCTTGCCCGCTACTACCTCGACGCCGGCGCTGGCGGGCTCGCAGTCGGCGTGCACGCGACCCAGTTCCAGATCCGCGACGCCGGGCTGTACGTTCCCGTGCTCGAGATCGCCGCCGAGACCGCAGCCGCGTGGAGCGACCGGCCGGTGGCGATGATTGCCGGCATCGCCGGGCGCACCAACCAGGCGGTGGTCGAGGCCCAGAACGCGCGCACCCTCGGCTACCACGCCGGCATGGTCAGCCTGAGCGCGTTCCGCGGCGCGAGCGAGGACGAGATGATCGCGCATTGCGCGCGCATCGGGCGCGAGCTGCCGATCGTCGGCTTCTACCTGCAGCCGGCGGCGGGCGGGGTGCCGCTGTCGGCGGCGTTCTGGAAGCGCTTCGCCGCGATCGAGTCGGTGGTCGCGATCAAGATCGCTCCGTTCAACCGCTACCGCACCATTGACGTGATCCGCGGCGTGGTCGAGGCCGCCGCCGAGGACCGCATCACGCTGTACACGGGCAACGACGACCACATCGTGCTCGACCTGGTCACACCGTTCGGCGCCAAGCGCGACGGCGCGGAGGTGCGGGTGCGAATCCGCGGCGGGCTGCTCGGCCAATGGGGGGTATGGACGCGCACCGCGGTGCGGTTGTTCGAGCGCCTGCGTGCGGCGGCGGAGGCGCTGTGCGTGGACGCCGAGCTGCTCGCGCTCGACTGGAAGCTGACCGACGCCAACCAGGCGATCTTCGACGTCGCCAACGACTTCCGCGGCTGCATCCCGGGCTGCCACGAGATCCTGTGCCGCCAGGGATTGCTCGCCGGCATCTGGTGCCTCGACCCCAGCGAGACCCTGAGCCCCGGCCAGGCCGACGAGATCGACCGCGTCTGCCGCAGCTACCCCGAGCTCGCCGACGACGACTTTGTCACCGGTAACCTCGACCGCTGGCTGGCCTGACCGTGGGTCGAAGCGATGGCTGAGACTCGGCTTGGCATCATCATGCACGGGGTGACCGGGCGTATGGGCGCGAACCAGCACCTCGCGCGCTCGATCGCCGCCATCCGTGCCGAGGGCGGGGTGGCGCTCGCCGACGGCAGCCGGGTGATGCCCGAGCCGGTGCTGGTCGGACGCGATGAGGCGAAGCTCGCGGCACTCGCCCGCGCCCACGGCGTCGAGCGCTGGACCACCGACCTCGACTCAGCGCTCGGCGACGACTCGCTCACGGTGTTCTTCGACGCCGCATCGACGCATCTGCGCGCCGGCCTGCTGATCAAGGCG
>DASWHU010000007.1:0-6434 GCA_036398035.1 Alphaproteobacteria bacterium
GCTCAGCGCGTGCGCGTCACTCGGCGAGCGAGAACGCGATGATGTTGTTGCCGCGCTTGAAGTTGAGCTGGGTGTTGCCGCCGGCGGCGACCGCGATGTACTGCGTGCCGCCCACGGTGTAGGAGACCGGCGGCGCATTGACGCCGGCACCGGCCTGGAACTGCCACAGCACGTTGCCGCTGGCCGCGTCATAGGCCTTGAACAGGCCGTTGCCCTCGCCGGTGAAGACCAGGCCGCCGGCGGTCGCGAGCACGCCGCCGATCATCGGCTGCGGGGTCTTCACCTGCCAGGCGATCTTGCCCGTATTGTAGTCGACGGCTGTGACGTTGCCCCACTGCTCCTCGCTCGCGATCACCTTGAACGCGCCGCCCAGCCACAGCTTGCCGCCCGGATAGGGCGTGCTTTCGACGTGGTAGGTCATCGGCTGGTGCAGGTTGATCGCGTAAGCGAGGCCGAGGCCCGCATTGACCGCCATGGTCGACCACTCGACGCCGCCATTGGCGCCGGGCAGCATGCGCGCGCCCTCGGCGGTGGGCAGCACCCACATGTTCTCCTGCGGCACCATCGCCTCGGAGAAGCGGATCAGGCGGCAGTCGCGCCGGTCGTGGACATAGATATGGCCGGTCTTGCCGCCGTGGATCAGGCCGGGCACCACGTCGCCGTTCTCGTCCATCACGTCGACCAGGATCGGCGGGCTGACTGCGTCCAGGTCCCACACATCATGGGCGACGTACTGGAAGTGGCAGGCATACTCGCCGGTATCCAGGTTCACCGACACCAGCGAGTCGGTGTACAGGTTGTCGCCCGGGCGGATCGCGCCGTCGAGGTCGGGCGACGGGTTGCCGACCGAGAAGAAGATGCGGTTCATGCCGAGGTCGACCGCGGGGTTCTGCCACACGCCGCCGCCGAGCGTCTTGTACGGGTCGCCGAGCGCGGCCAGCGCCTTCTTCTCGGCCGCGATGTCGCGCAGCATGTCGCGTCCGGTGGCGTCGTGGGTGGCCCACACGCCGACCGAGTTCTCGGGGATGGTGTGGAACGTCCACAGCAGGTCGCCGGACTTGGCGTCGAACGCCTTGACGAAGCCGCGGATGCCGTACTCGCCGCCATTGGTGCCGATCAGGATCTTGCCGTTGACCGCGGTCGGCGCCATGGTCTCGCTGTAGCCGAGCTCGGGATCGGCGATCTGCTTCTCCCACTTGAGCGCGCCGGTCTTGGCGTCGAGCGCGACCAGCTTGGCGTCGAGCGTGCCCAGGTAGACCATGTCGCCGTAGGCGGCGACGCCGCGGTTGTTGGGACCGCAGCAATAGGTGGTGACCGGCCCCATCTTGTGCTTGTAGTGCCACAGCTCGGCCCCGGTCGCGGCATCGAGGGCGTAGACGTGGCTGAACGCCGTGGTCGCGTACATCACGCCGTCGACCACCAGCGGCGAGGTCTCCATCGTCTCCACCACCTCGGTCTGGAAGATCCAGGCCGGGCGCAGGCTGCCGACGTTGTCGGCGTTGATCTGCGCCGCCGGATAGAAGCGGGTCTGGTTGTAGTTGCCGTTGGTGTGCAGGAAGTTGTTGGCGTCGCCGACGGCGCGGTTCATCATGTCCTGCGACACCGTCTTCATGTCGCCGTACAGCGTGCCCTCCTGGGCCAGCGATGTGGTGGCGGCGAGCGCAAGCACCGCCGCCGCGCCGGTCGCCGCGAGCATGGCGCCGAGCGTCGCAAGTTTCCTCATTTTGTGCCGTGCCTCCCAAATGCCTGTCTTCGTGGCCAGGCGGGACCAAGGCGCGGCCCCCTTTGCCGGCCCTCGGGCAGCCGTTGTCTCCGGCCTTCCCACCCGGGTCCCCCCTAGGGACCGATGCCGGCGATAGTAGGCATCGCGGGCACGGGCGGCAACATCGAAAGCGGCGGTCCCTGGCCGATCGACCGCAGCCGTGCGATATCGACCCGAGGAGGATCGACCATGCGGTTGAGCGGGTTCCAGGCCTTGAGCTTCGACTGCTACGGCACGCTGATCGACTGGGAGGCGGGCCTGCTGGCGGCGCTTGGGCCGTGGCGCGGGCGCACGCGCCCCCGTGGCGACGACGAGGCGCTGCTCGCCGCGTTCGCGCGCCATGAGAGCGCGCAGCAGGCCGAGACCCCGGGGCTCGGCTACCGCGAGGTGCTGGCGCGCGTGCTGCACCGCATCGCCCGGGAGGTCGAGGTCAACCTGCGCGCCGACGAGGCACGGGCGTTCGCCGCCTCGATCGGCGCCTGGCCCGCCTTCCCCGACAGTCCCGCGGCGCTCCGCTACCTCAAGCAGCATTACACATTGGTTGTGCTGTCCAACGTCGACCGGGCGAGCTTCGCCGCCAGCGAGGCCGCGCTCGGGGTGAGCTTCGATGCGGTCTACACCGCCGAGGACATCGGCTCGTACAAGCCGGATGCGCGCAACTTCGCCTATCTGGTCGCGCGCATGGCCGAGCGCGGCATCGCCGCAACCCGGCTCTTGCACGTCGCCCAGAGCCTCTATCACGACCACGTCCCGGCCAAGGCCGCGGGCCTCGCCACCGCCTGGATCGACCGCCGTGCGGGACGCCCGGGCGGCGCCACGGTGCTGCCGGGCGGTCCGGTGTCCTACGACTTTCGCTTCGCCACGCTCGGCGACCTCGCCGACGCGCACCGCGCCGAAATCGGCCGCTGACGGCAGTCTTGCACGCGGACGCGCGCGCTTCCACCTGTCGAACGCCGATGCTAGGTTGGCGCCGCGATGGCCGCTGAGTTCATCCCCCAGTTCGCGCCGCGGGACAAGCCCGTGGCGCCGTTCAGCATGCTCGGCGCGAACGGGCGGCTGAAGCGCGGCGCCGAGCCCGAGCTCGACGACCGGGCGACGCTGGAAGCGCTCAGGCTGATGATGCTGGGGCGGATGTTCGACCAGAAATGCCTGAGCCTCCAGCGCCAGGGGCGGCTGTCGACCTTCGCGCCGATCTTTGGCCAGGAGGCGACGCTCGCCGGCACTGCGATGGCAATGGACCCGGCGCGCGACTGGGCGGTGCCGCAATATCGCGAGGCGCCGGTGCAGATTCGCCAGGGGCTGCCGCTCGCCACCCTGGCTTTGTTCCGCCGCGGCCACCCCGACGGCGGCGTGATTCCGGCCGGCGTCAACGTGCTCGCCACCCAGGTCTCGCTCGCCGCGCAACTGCCGCACGCGGTCGGCCTCGCCTGGGGCATCAGGATGAAGGGCGGGGACGGCGTTGTGGTGGTCTTCTTCGGCGACGGCGCGTCGTCCGAGGGCGACTTCCACGAGTCCTGCAACCTCGCCGGGCTGGTCGATGCGCCGGTGATCTTCCTGCTGCAGAACAACCAGTGGGCGATCTCGACCCCGCGCGCGATCCAGAGCGCCGCGCGCGACCTCGCCGCGCGCGCGCCGGGCTACGGTTTCGCCGGCGTCTCGGTCGACGGCAACGACCTGCTGGCGATGCACAAGGTGGCGGCGGATGCGGTCCGGCGCGCCCGCGCCGGCGGCGGGCCGACCCTGATCGAAGCGCACACCTACCGGATAGGCATGCACACCACCGCCGACGACCCGAGCCGCTACGTCGACGCGGGCGAGCTCGAGCGGTGGAAGAAACGCGATCCGATCGAGCGCGTCCAGCGTTACCTCGCCGCCAAGGGCAAGTGGGACGATGCGCGCGCCGCCGCCTGGGAGGACGAGATCCGCGCCGAGATCGAGGCCGCGTTCGACCATGCCGACGGCTATCCGCCGCCTCGGCCGGAGCAGATCTACGAGCATCTCTACGCCGAGCCGACGCCGACGCTGATCCGCCAGCGCCGCGCCAATCTGGGCCAGCCATGAGGTGCGCGCGATGCCCAGGATGAACATGGTCGAGGCCATCCGCGGCGCGCTCAAGCAGGAGATGGAGCGCGACGAGCGGGTGATCCTGATGGGCGAGGACATCGGCCATCTGGGCGGGGTGTTCAGGGTCACCGACGGGCTGCAGCAGTTCTTCGGCTCGAAGCGGGTGATCGACACCCCGCTCGCCGAAAGCGTCATCGCAGGCTCCGCGATGGGGCTGGCCATCGCCGGCTGGGTGCCGGTGGTCGAGATCCAGTTCCTTGGCTTCGCCCAGCAGTGCTTCCACCAGATCTGCCAGCAGGTCGCGCGCATCCGCTACCGCACGCGCGGCTCGCATACCGCGCCGGTCACCATCCGCGCGCCGTTCGGCGGCAACGTGCGCACGCCCGAGTTCCACTCCGATTCGATGGAGCAGACCTTCGTCCAGGCCTGCGGCCTGAAGGTGGTGATGCCGTCCAACCCGTACGACGCCAAGGGCCTGCTGGCCCAGGCGATCCGCGACCCGGACCCGGTCATGTACCTGGAACCGTTGCGCGGCTACCGGTTGGTGTCGGGCGAGGTGCCGCACGACGCCTACCTGGTGCCGTTCGGCGAGCTGCGCACGGCGCGCGAGGGCGACGACGTCACCGTGGTCGCGTGGAGCGCGGCGGTGCAGGTGGCGGAGAAGGCGGCGGAGCTAGCCGCGGAGAAGGGCATCAGCTGCCACGTCGTCGACCTGCGCACCTTGGTGCCGCTCGACGAGGCCGGGCTGATCGCGGCGGTCGAGCGCACCGGGCGCTGCGTCGTGGTCCACGAATCGCCGGCGGTGGCGGGGTTCGGCGCCGAGGTGATCGCGCTGTTGCAGGAGCAGGCGTTCTATTCGCTGGAGGCGCCGATGCGCCGGGTCACCGCACCCGATGTCCCCTACCCGATGACCGGAATCGAGGACGACTACGTGCCCAACGCGGCGCGCGTGCTGGCCGCGATCGAGCAGACGGTGGCGGGGCTGTGAGCGCGTTCCAGTTCAACCTGCCCGACGTGGGCGAGGGCCTGAGCGAGGGCGAGATCGTCCGCTGGCATGTCGCGCCCGGCGATGCGGTCACGGCCGACCAGATCATCGTCGACGTCCAGACCGACAAGGCGGTGGTCGAGATTCCGGCGCCGGTCGGCGGCACGGTCAGGACGCTCGGCGGCGAGGTCGGCGACGTCGTGCCGGTGGGCGCGCTGCTGGCGGTGATCGAGACCGACGGTGCCGCGCGTGCACCGGCCAGGGAGGCGGAGACTCGGCCGGAGCCAAAGCCCGCTGCGGCCGCCCCGCCGCCGGCGGCGGCCAGGTCGGCGCGCGTGCTGGCGAGCCCGGCGACGCGCAAGCTCGCGGCCGAGCTCGGCGTCGACCTCGCCGCCGTCCCCGGCACCGGCAACCGCGGCCAGGTGACCCGCGACGACGTGCGGCGGGCCGGCGAGGGCGGCGCGCCCACGCCGTCGGCGGCGAGGCCCCGGCGCGCGGCCGTGCTCGCGCCCGAGGGCGAGGACCGCATCGAGCCGTTGCGAGGGCTCAGGCGCCAGATCGCGATCGCCGTGGCCGCCGCCTGGCGCGACATCCCGCACATCCTGACCGCGCACCAGATCGACGCCGAAAGCCTGATCGCGGCGCGCCGCGCGCTGAACGAGGAGTATGGCGGCGAAGGAGTCAAGCTCAGCTACCTGCCGCTGTTCGTCAAGGCGTGCGTCGCCGCGCTCAGGCGCCATCCGCGCTTCAACGCCTCCCTCGACATGGACAAGGGCGAGATCGTCTACCGCCACCGCTGCAACATCGGCATCGCCACCGCCACTCCCGACGGACTGATCGTGCCGGTGGTCCACGACGCCGATCGCAAGTCGATCCTCGACATCGCGCGCGAGATCGAGGCGCTGGCCGCGGCCGCGCGTGAGCGCAAGATCACCGTCGAGCAGCTCCAGGGCGGCACCTTCACCATCACCAACTACGGCAGCTACGGGGCAACCTTTGGCACGCCGATCATTCGCCAGCCAGAGGTCGCCATAGCAGGGTTCGGCGCGATCCAGGACATGGTGGTGCCGGTGGACCGCCAACCTGTGGTGCGGCCGATCCTGCCGCTGGTAGTGTCGACCGACCACCGCCTCAACGACGGCGAGCATCTGGGCCAGTTCGTCGACAGCTTGAGCGCCTACCTCACCGACCCGGTGCGCCTGCTCGGGGCGATGTGATGGTCGTCGGCCAGATCGAGGACGCGGTCGACTTCCTGGTGGTCGGCGCCGGCCCCGGCGGCTACGTGGCGGCGCTGCGCGCCTCACAGCTCGGCCGCGAGGTGACGCTCATCGACCGCGACGGCGCCGAGGGCGTGGGCGGGGTGTGCCTGCGCGTCGGCTGCATCCCGAGCAAGGCGCTGATCGAGGTCGCCGACCTCGCGCATCGCGCGCGCGAGGCCAAGGCGTTCGGCCTCGAGGCCTCGTTCGGGGCCTTCGACATGGCGCGTTTCCAGGCGTGGAAGGGGGAGGTCGTCACGGGCCTCACCGACGGCGTGCGCGCCCTCCTCAAGGCGGCGAAGGTCACGGTCGCGGCGGGCGAGTTCCGCCTTACCGGGCCCGACTCGGGCGTGCTCACGCCGGCGGA
>DASWHU010000008.1:0-13817 GCA_036398035.1 Alphaproteobacteria bacterium
TCTGGCGTCGTGGCCGCCGGCTTCCCTTCCCCCTGGACATTAGGAACGCGCGGGTGTCGGGTCAAGCAAATGTTCATGTTATGTTCGGTAACCGCCGGAACGTGCTGGCAAGGCCACCTCAAGATGGCACAGTAGCGTCTCTGGCGCGAAGGGGAACCCCGATGAGGTCGCGATCGTCGACGACCACCGTTAGCCGAGCGCGGGCCCCGTTGCTGCCTAACCCGCACCCGGGCGAGATACTGCTCCAGGAGTTCCTGGTGCCGATGAAACTGAGCCAGAACGCCCTCGCACGCGCAATCCGCGTGCCGCCACGCCGGATCAACGAGATCGTGCACGCCAAGCGCGCGATCAGCGCCGACACAGACCTGAGGCTCGCGCGCTATCTCGGCGTCTCGGTAGGTTTCTTCGTCGGCCTGCAGGCCGAGAAAGCGGCCTTCGCAGAGGCCGAAATAGCGTGCGAGCCTCGGGTCGGTGTCGGCGCTGATCGCGCGCTTGGCGTGAACGATCTCGTTGATCCGCCGCGGCGGCACGCGAACGGCACGCGCGAGCGCGTTCCGGCTCGATTTCATCGGCACCAGGAACTCCTGGAGCAGGATCTCGCCCGGGTGCGGGTTAGGCAGCAACGGGGCCCGCGCTCAGCTAACGGTGGTCGTCGACGATCACGACCTCATCGGGTCCTCCGTCGCGCCAGAGACGCTACTGTGCCATCTTGAGGTGGCCTTGCCAGCACGTTCCGGCGGTTACCGAACATAACATGAACATCTGCTTGACCCGACACCCGCGCGTTCCTAATGTCGAGGGGGAAGGGAAGCCGGCGGCCACGACGCCCGGGCCGGCCCTGTGAGACGCCCATGACCGTCGCGATCGCCCCGATCTCGCGCCAGATCTGGGACATGAAGTACCGCCTGCGCGCGCCGAGCGGCGAGCCGCTCGACGGCACGGTCGAGGACAGCTGGCGGCGCATCGCCACCGCGCTGGCGGTGCCCGAGGCGGACCCCGCAGCGTGGCAGGGCCGGTTCTACGAGGCGCTCGAGGACTTCCAGTTCCTGCCTGCCGGGCGGATCGTCGCCGGGGCGGGCAGCAAGCGCAAGGTCACCCTGTTCAACTGCTTCGTCATGGGCCCGGTCGCCGACGACATGGCCGGCATCTTCGAGTCGCTCAAAGAGGCCGCGCTGACCATGCAGCAGGGCGGCGGCATCGGCATCGACTTCTCGACCTTGCGCCCGCGCGGGGCGGCGGTCCACGGCGTCGGCGCCGACGCCTCGGGGCCGATCTCGTTCATGCGCGTGTGGGACGCCATGTGCCGCACGATCATGAGCGCCGGCCACCGGCGGGGCGCGATGATGGCGACGCTGTGCTGCGACCACCCCGACATCGAGGCGTTCATCGACGCCAAGCGCGAGCCGGGCGAGCTGCGCATGTTCAACCTGTCGGTGCTGGTCTCGGACGCGTTCATGGACGCGATCCGGCGCGACGCGCCCTGGGACCTCGCTTTCGGCGGCACCACCTGGCGGACTCTTCCCGCGCGCGAGCTGTGGCAGCGGATCATGCGCGCGACCTACGCCTATGCCGAGCCAGGCGTGGTGTTCATCGACCGCGTCAACCGCCTCAACAACCTCTCCTACTGCGAGGAGATCCACGCCACCAACCCGTGCGTCACCGCCGACACCTGGGTGCAGACGGCGGCGGGCCCGGCGCAGGTGGCCGATCTGGTCGGCAGGCCGTTCACCGCCGTCGTCGACGGCCAGTCCTGTCCGTCCGGCGCCGACGGCTTCTTCGCCACCGGGCGCAAGCCGGTGCTGCGGCTGGTCACGGCGGCGGGGCACACGCTGCGGCTGACCGCGGACCACCCGGTGCTTCGGGTCACGCGCCGCACGCGCTGGCACGAGCAGACGGACTGGTGCCCGGCCGGCGCGCTCCGCCCCGCCGACCACATCCGCCTGGGCAACCAGCGACCGGCAGCCGACTGGCCGGGCGCCTGTAGCGAGGACCAAGGGTACCTGATCGGGCTGCTGATCGGCGACGGCACACTCACCGCCGACAAGGCCGTGCTCAGCGCCTGGCCCGGGGCTGAGGCCGTCCACGGTGGCGTGGAACGGCCGGGCGTGCTCGCGGTCATGGAGCGTGCGCTGACGGCGGCGCGGTCGCTGCCGCACCGCTCGGACTTCGCCGGCTGGATGGCGGTGCCCGGCCGCGGCGAGCATCGCCTGGCGCTCGGAGCGATCCGGGCTCTTGCCATCGAGTTAGGGTTGCGACCCGGCGCGAAGGGTGTGACCCCCGCCCTGGAACGGAGCTCGGCGGCCTTCCACCGCGGCCTGCTGCGCGGCCTGTTCGACGCCGACGGCAGCGTCCAAGGCAGCCAGAGCAAGGGCGTCAGCGTCCGGCTCGCGCAGAGCGACCTCGAAATCTTGCGGGCCGTGCAGCGCATGCTGCTGCGCCTCGGCATCGCCGGCCGCATCTACGCCGAGCGGCGCCCCGCCGGGCCGCGCCGGCTGCCCGATGGGCGCGGTGGGACGCAGCTCTACGACTGCGCCGCAGACCACGAGCTGGTCATTGCGGGCGACAACCTACAGCGCTTCGCCGAGCGCATCGGCTTCGCCGATACCGACAAGGCGGCCGCCCTCGGGCGCGCGCTCGCCGCCTATCGTCGGCGGCTGAACCGGGAGCGGTTCACCGCCGTTGTCGCCGCCGTCGAGCCGGACGGCGAGGCGGAGGTCTACGACGTTCGGATTCCCGACCGCAACGCCTTCGACGCCAACGGCCTCATCGTCCATAACTGCGGCGAGCAGCCGTTGCCGCCCTATGGGGCGTGCCTGCTGGGCTCGATCAACCTTGCCAGCCTGGTGGGGGAGCCGTTCACCGACCAGGCCGCGCTCGACCTCGAGCGCCTGGACCGGCTGGTGCCGGTGGCGGTGCGCATGCTCGACAACGCGATCGACGTCTCGCGCTACCCGTTGCCCCGGCAGGCCGAGGAGGCGCGCGCCAAGCGCCGCATCGGGCTCGGCATCACGGGCCTGGCCGATGCTCTGATCATGTGCGGCGCGCGCTACGGCAGCGCGCGCGCGGTGGCGCTGACCGAGACCTGGATGGAGCGCTTCCAGCGCGCGGCCTATCTCGCCTCCGCCGCGCTCGCCGCCGAGAAAGGTGCGTTCCCGCTCTACGACGCCGACAAGTACCTCGCCGGCGAGTATGTCGCCGGGCTGCCCGACGAGCTGCGCCAGGCGATCGCCGCCGACGGCATGCGCAACGGCCTGGTCACCTCGGTCGCGCCCACCGGCACCATCTCGCTGATGGCCGACAACGTCTCCTCAGGGATAGAGCCGGTCTACGCCTTCGCCCACCGGCGCAACGTGCTGATGCCCGACGGCACCACCCAGTCGACCGAGGTGGTCGACCACGCGGCCCGGCTCTATCGCGAGACCTTCGGCGAGAACGCGCCGCTGCCCAAGTCGTTCGTCGACGTCCAGGCGCTCACCCCGGCCGACCACCTGGTGATGGAAGCGACCGTGCAGCGCTACATCGACAGCTCGATCTCGAAGACCATCAACTGCCCGGAGGCGATCTCGTTCGCGGACTTCGAGTCGATCTACCAGCGCGCCTACGAGCTCGGCTGCAAGGGCTGCACCACCTACCGGCCGAACGTGATCACCGGCGCGGTGCTCGAGACCGAGGCCGAGGCCGCGGCGCGCGCGGCGCCGGGCGCGCAAGCCGAGCTCGCGCTCGAGCCGCTGGCGGTGCGCCCGGGCGACGAGTACGACGCCGGCGCGGTGGTCTACATGACCCGCCCGCTCGACCGCCCCGAGGAGCTTCCCGGCACCACCTACAAGCTGCGCTGGCCGGAGAGCGAGCACGCGCTGTACGTGACCATCAACGACATCGTCAAGGACGGCCGCCGGCGGCCGTTCGAGATTTTCGTCAACTCGAAAAACCTCGAGCATTACGCCTGGACCATGGGGTTGACGCGCATGATCAGCGCCGTGTTCCGGCGCGGCGGCGACGTGAGCTTCGTGGTCGACGAGCTGAAGGCGGTGTTCGACCCGCGCGGCGGCCAGTGGCTGGGCGGCCATTACGTGCCCTCGCTCTTGGCCGCGATCGGCGAGGTGGTCGAGCGCCACATGATCGAGATCGGCTTCCTCAAGACCGAGGCGGCCCGCGGCGCCGCAACCGGCGCCGCCGCCGGGGCGTTGCGCGCCTGCCCGCGCTGCGGCCGGCGCGCGCTGATCCGCCAGGAGGACTGCGATACCTGCACCGCCTGCGGCTACTCGCACTGCGACTGAGCGGCGGCGGGCTCAGCCGGCGGCGGACCGCAACCGTTCCGCGGCCAGCACGTGGCCGTGCAGCCGTTCGAGCCTGGGCTCGAGACAGGCCCGCTCGCGCAGATGGCACACGGTCCGTTCCAGGTAGTCGCGGCAGCGGCCCTTGGTGCCTTCGCCTTGGAGCACCAGCGCGACCAGGCGCGCGATCGGCAGCGGGCCGGCGTACTGGCGATGGCCGCGCCTGACGACGAAGGTGTGGGCGCGGATGCGCCGGCCGGGCACGGTCATCGCCAAGAATCGCGGGTGGTAGACGCTGGTCCGCATCTCGCGCTCGGTCAGGTAGTCGAGCACCTCGCCGGCTTGCGAGCGGTGGACCCGGTAGGCGGTGCCCCGGCACGAGCCGCCGCGGTCGAGGCCGAGCACCAGCCCGGGGCGCTCGGGCGTGCCGCGATAGATGTGCGAGTAGACGCAGAACGCGCGGTGATAGCCGCGCAGCAGCGCCGGCTGCGCGTCGAGATAGTCGAACCCCGGCTGCCACATCAGCGAGCCGTAGGCGAATACCCACAGGTCGTTCACCGCCGCCTCGCGGCTCGCCGGCGCGCCGCCATTCGGATATAACCCGCCCGCACCATGCCGCGCATCCTCGGACTCTATGCCCTGCTCGCCCTCGCCGCCCTCGGCTACACCGGGTACTGGTTCGTGCTCGCCGAGCGCGCCGAGGCGCTGGTCGATGCCGAGCTCGCCGCCTGGCGGGCCGATGGCTACGCGGTGTCCTACACCGAGCGCCGCACCTCGGGCTACCCCTATCGGCTGTCGACCGAGGTCGGCGACTTCACCCTGGTGCGCGACGGCGTGCGCTGGCCGTGGGCGTGGCACGGCGAGCGCCTGGTGGTCACCCTCCAGCCCTGGGACCTCGGCCATTACGTCGCCACCCTCGAGGGCATCAACCGCCTCGACCTGCCGCCCTCGGGCGACGGCGAGAGCTTCGCGCTCACCGCCGCGAGCGCGCGCGCGAGCCTGGTCCTCGACGGCCGCTACCAGGCCGAGCGCGGCTCGGCCGAGCTGCAGGACGCGGTGCTGCGCGAGGCGCTGTGGCCCGACGGCGTCACCATCCGCCGGCTGCAGGCGCATCTCCGCCGCCCGGCCGAGGGGCCGGACACCAACCCCGAGGCGAGCCTCGATGCCGTGGTCCAGGCAGACGCGCTGCGCCTGCCCGACGGCGCCGGCGGCCTGCTCGGGCGCGAGGTGGCGCTGGTCTATCTCGAGGGCACGGTGATCGGCCCGCTGCCCGGCTCGTTCGAGCCCGAGCCGGTGGCGCTGTGGCGCGATTCCGGCGGCTTCATCGATGCCCGCAGCCTGGTGCTCGAATGGGGCCCGGTGCGGATTTCGGCCGCGGGCTCGCTCGCCCTCGATGCGGCGATGCGCCCGCTCGGCGCGCTGACCGGCCGGATCGTCGGCTTCGCCGCCCTGATCGACCGGCTGGCGGCGGCGGGCCGGATGTCGGCAGAGGCCGCGGCCGCGGCCCAGCTCGCCTTCGCGCTGATCGCCAAGACCCCCGCCGGCGGCGGCGCGCCGGTGCTCACCGTGCCGCTCACGCTCCAGGACGGCTGGCTGTTCGCCGGCCCGGTGCGCATGGTCCCGCTCGCCCCGCTGTTCGCCGCCGCCGACCTCGCCGGCTGAGCCCCGGACCTGATCCGGGGGCTCAGTCCTGGCGCGCCTCGATCACGCCGCGGCGGATCGCCCGGGTCTCGGTGAAGATCTTCTCCAGCACCTCGCCCTCGTTGCGCCGGATCGCGCGTTGCAGGCGCGCCAGGTCCTCGTTGAAGGTCGCCAGCATCTCGAGCACCGCGGTGCGGTTGTTGAGGAACACGTCGCGCCACATCACCGGGTCGGAGGCGGCGATGCGGGTGAAGTCGCGAAACCCGCCGGCGGCGTACTTGATCACCTCGAGCTTGGTCCGGTCCTCGAGGTCGGCGACCGTGGAGACGATGTTGTAGGCGATCAGGTGCGGGATGTGCGAGGTGATCGCGAGCACGGTGTCGTGGTGCTCCGCGGACATCAGGTCGACGGTGCTGCCGGCCGCGCGCCACAGCGCCGCGACCCGTTCGACCGCGCGGCGGTCGGTATCGGCGGTGGGGGTCAGCACGCACCAGCGGCCCTCGAACAGCTCGGCGAAGCCGGCATCGGGGCCCGAATGCTCGGTGCCGGCGATCGGGTGGCCGGGAACGAACGCCACGCCCTCGGGCAGCGCCGCGCGCACCGCCTCGATCACCGCGCCCTTGACCGAGCCCACGTCGGTGACGATGGCGCCGGGCGCGAGCCCGGGCGCGATCGCCGCCGCGACCTCGCCGCTGGCGCCGACCGGCACCCCGATCACCACCAGATCGGCGCCCGCGACCGCCTTGGCCGGATCGTCGATCACCTGGTCGACCAGGCCGAGCTCGGCGGCGCGCCGGCGGGTGGCGGCGGTGCGCGAGTAGGCGGCCGTCGCCCGCGCCAGGCCCTTGGCGCGGATGACGCGCGCGAGCGAGCTTCCGATCAGGCCGATGCCGATCAGGGCGATGCGCTCGAACAGGGCCGTTTCGGTCATGGCGCGGGCCGCGCGCTCAGGCGGCGGCGTTGATCGGGCGGGGGTAGCTGCCCAGCACCACCAGGCGGCCGACCGACTCGCCGGCGCGCAGGCGGAAGTCGGTGAGCCGCGCGTCGGCGGCGGCGAGGAACCCCTCGACCGAGACCAGGTGCAAAGCGTGGCCCGGCGAGTCGGGGTCCTGCCACACCGCCAGCCACTCGGCGACCAGGTTGCCCGCCTTCATCTCCGCGCGCAGGCGGTCGCGGCTGATGTCGGACAGGCGCTCGATCGCCAGCAGGCTGACGTCGTCGTCGGTCGGTTCCGGCTCGACCATGGCGATCGCCAGCGCGGTGCGCTCGTTGCTGTTGGCACGCTTGCTGATGACGAACGGTAGCCTGGCAATTATTTTTGGCGCCGCGCCGCCGCTGACCGCCAAGGTGCGCCACCACGGGTCCGCGCGCTCGCCGACCGGGAACGGAAGGATGCCGATCGAAACATTGCCGCTCCACACCTCGTGGACGACCTGGCTGACCGCCTGGAAGGTCTTGAGCGGGGTCGAGCTGCCGAACTGGTCGCGGGCGAGGTCGCGGTACACCGCCACCCCTTCGGGGACGAACGCGCCGATCGAGAAGTCCCCCTGCACCGATACCTGGGCGGACAACAGCTCGCGCCAGATGCGCACCAGCACCTCGACCGGGAACGGGCCCGAATGCCGCGCCACCAAGCGGCGTATGATCTGCGCCTCTCGGCCCGGGCGCATCGCCACCACCGCCGGCTCGTTCTGGCGCTTGACCGCGCCGATCCGGCCGACGATCTCGGTGCGTCGCATCAACAGATCGTGGATCTGGTCGTCGATCCGGTCGATCTCCTGGCGCAGCTCATCGATGGACCGGTCGTTCGACATGCCGGGATTGGGGTTGGGTGAGTATCAGGGGTTGCGCGCCTAGTAGTAGCCACGGCCCCCCTCAAAATCAAAGAAAACATTGACAGCCGGGACGCCCGATCCCTAGCTAGGGGCTCATTCGCAAACAGTGTGTTTCACGGGCATGGAATCGGGCGAGGCGACCCGGCCACGAGGCAGGTTGTATTCGGGCGGCCCGATCCGGCACGAGCCGTCGGTGGTGCTCGGCCATGACCGCCCGCTCAAGCTCGCGAGCGGGGTCGAGCTCGGCCCGTTCACGGTTGCCTACCAGACCTACGGCAGGCTCAACGACGAGCGCTCGAACGTGGTGCTGGTCTGCCACGCGCTGACCGGCGACCAGTACCTCGCCGGCAGCCATCCGGTGACCGGGCGCCCGGGCTGGTGGGACAACACGGTCGGGCCCGGCAGGCCGCTCGACACCGACCGCTTCCACGTGCTGTGCGCCAACGTGCTCGGCGGCTGCATGGGCAGCACCGGGCCGACCGAGATCGATCCCGCGACCGGCAAGCCCTACGGCATGTCGTTCCCGCTGATTACGGTCGCCGACATGGTCGACGCCCAGGCGCGCCTGCTCGACCATCTCGGCATCGACCAGGTGCTGGCTGTGGTCGGCGGCTCGATGGGCGGCATGCAGGTGCTCGACTGGGCGCGGCGCTATCCCGAGCGCGTGTTCTCGGCCATCCCGATCGCGTGCTCGGCGCGCCATACCGCCCAGAACATCGCCTTCAACGAGGTCGGCCGGCGGGCGATCATGACCGATCCCGACTGGCATGACGGCAACTACCTGCTGTACGGCACGCGGCCGAGCCAGGGCCTCGCGGTGGCGCGCATGGCCGCGCACATCACCTATCTTTCGGACACCGCGCTGCACCGCAAGTTCGGCCGCGGGCTGCAGGACCGCGAGCACGTGACCTACGGCTTCGAGGCCGACTTCCAGGTCGAGAGCTACCTGCGCCACCAGGGCCAGAGCTTCGTCGAGCGGTTCGACGCCAACTCCTACCTCTACATCACCCGGGCGATGGACTACTTCGACATCGCCGCCGAGTGCGGCGGCTCGCTGCAAGCCGCGTTCGTCGACACCCCGGTGCGCTACTGCCTGATCTCGTTCACCAGCGACTGGCTATTCCCGACCGCGGAGAGCCGCGACATCGTGCATGCGCTCAACGCCAACGCGGCCAATGTCAGCTTCGTCGAGATCGAGACCGACAAGGGCCACGACAGCTTTCTTCTCGACGTGCCCGAGTTCAACGCCATCCTGTCCGGGTTCCTCGACGGCGTCGCCCGCCATCGCGGCCTCGACGGTCCGTGAACGACCAGCCGGCAAGCAATCGCGACTCCGGCCGGGCGATCGGCCAGCGCGTCGACCTGCAGCTGATCGCGCGCATGATCGAGCCCGGCGCGCGCGTGCTCGACGTGGGCTGCGGCGACGGCGCGCTGCTGCGCCATCTGGTCGAGCACCGCGGCGTCGACGGGCGCGGCATCGAGATCAGCCAGGCCGGCGTCAATGCCTGCGTCAGGAACGGTCTGTCGGTCGTCCAGGGCGATGCCGACACCGACCTCGAGGACTATCCCGACCACGCCTTCGACTACGTCGTGCTCAGCCTGACCCTGCAGGCGACGCACAATCCGCGCCTGGTGCTGCTGGAGCTGGTGCGCATCGGCCGGCGCGCCATCGTCTCGTTCCCGAACTTCGGCTACTGGCGGTGCCGGCTGCAGCTCGCGCTCGGCGGGCGGATGCCGGTCACCGACACCCTCAGCAACCCGTGGTTCGCGACCCCCAACATCCACTTCTGCACGATCAGCGACTTCCTCGAGCTGTGCCGCGAGGAGGGGATCGCGGTCGAGCGCGGGGTGGCGCTGCGCCACGACGGCGCGGCGGTGGGCTTCTGGCCGGGCCGCTTCCTGCCCAACATGTTCGGCGAGCAGGGCGTGTTCATGCTCAGCCGGCGCGGCTGAGCCGGCGCGGCGCCGGCATGGTGCCCGCGGGCACCGCCACCTGGCGCGGCGCGCGCCGGGCGATGCGCAGCGGCGAGCCGGCATAGACCTGCTTCTCGGCCTCGGTGATGACCACGCCGCCGAACGGCGCTGCCCAGCGCGCGCCGACGCGCTCCCACGCCACCGCCAGGCGCAGCGCCATCCGGGTTCGGCTCGGCGGCATGTAGAGGGCATATTCGGAGCGGATCGGCACGAACATGTTGTCGCGCAGCAGGTGGTCGAGCTGGGGCTGGCTGTAGGGGTGGCCGTGGCCGAACGGGGTGCGCTCGAGGCGCGCCCACACCCCGCGCCGGTTGGGCACCACCACCGTCATCCGCCCGCCGCTGGCGAGCACGCGCCACAGCTCGCGCAGCAGGCGGCGCAGCTGCTCGCTGGCTTCGAGGGCATGCACCAGCACGGCGCGGTCGATGCTGTTGTCGCCGAGCGGCAGCGACTCCTCGCCGCACAGCGCCACCAGCCCGGGCTCGCCGCGCGGCCAGTGGCTGACCCCCTGCAGGTCGGGCATCAGCGCGATCACCCGCTCGGCCTCGTCGAGGAACGGGCGCAGATACGGGGTGCCGTAGCCGAGGCCGAGCACGCGCTGGCCCGAGACGTCGGGCCACAGCCCGCGCAGCCGGCGCCGGATCAGGCGCGCCGACATCTGCCCCAGCCGCGAGGCGTAGAACTGGCGGAGCTCGGAGACGTCCTGCCACATCGCCGGTCAGACTAACCGAAACATCCCGAAGCCTGTCCCCTTTCGCCGGCGCGTTCCGGCAACCATTCGCCGCCTTACGATCGGCGTGGCGCAGGTCCGGTCAGCGCTTGGCCGCCCTGCGCGCGCCGGGCTTGGCCTTCGCCCGCGCCGCCTTGGCCGCGGTCTTGGCGCGCGGCCCGGCCTTGGCCGGCGCGCGGACCTGGCGGTAGGCCTCGTCGACCTCGATCTGGAAGCCGTTGGCGAGCCGGTTGGTCTGGTTGAACATGCCGACCACGGCCAGCATCTCGGCCAGCATCTGGTCGTCCATGCCGAGCTTGCGCGCCGCCGCGGTGTGCGACCAGACGCAGTACTCGCAGCCGTTGGTGGCGCTGACCGCGATCGCGATCATCTCCTTGGTCAGCCGGTCGAGCCGGCCCGGCGCCATCACCTGCTCGAGCCCGCGCCAGACCCGGCGCAAGGTTGGCGGGTGCACCGCCAGGGTCTTCCAGACGTTGGGCACGAAGTCGATGCCGCGCGTGGCCATGATCTCGTCGTAGAGCGCGCGCACCTCGGCGCCGGCGTCGCGGTATTCGACCATGCTTACGGTCGCCATGGGCTCCTCCCTCGCTGGCTTGGCCGGCGGCTCAGCTCATGTACTGGCCGCCGTTGATCGACAAGGTCGAGCCGGTGATGAAGCCGGCCTCGTCGGCGACCAGGAACAGCACCGCGCGCGCGATCTCCTCGGCCTTGCCGAGCCGCCCGACCGGGATGCGGGCGACGATCTTCTCGAGCACGCCGGCCGGCACCGCCTGGACCATCTCGGTGTCGATGTAGCCGGGGGCGATGGCATTGACCGTGATGCCCTTCGCGGCGCCCTCCTGGGCGAGCGCCTTGGTGAAGCCGAGCATGCCCGACTTGGCGGCGGCGTAGTTGGCCTGGCCGAGCTGGCCGGCCTGGCCGTTGATCGAGCTGATGTTGACGATGCGCCCGAAGCCGGCCTGGCGCATCGGCTCGATCACCGCCCGCGCCATGTTGAAGCACGAGCCGAGGTTGGTATCGAGCACCTCCTGCCACATGTCCCGGCTCATCCGGTGCAGGGTGCCGTCGCGGGTGATGCCGGCGTTGTTGACCAGCACCTCCACCGGGCCGACCTCGCCGGCCACCTTGGCGATGCCGGACTGGCAGGCGGCGAAGTCGGAGACGTCCCATTTGTAGACCGGCATGCCAGTGTCGTCCTTGAACTTGGCCGCACGCTCGTCGTTGCCGCCATAGGTCGCCACCGTGCGGTAGCCGGCGTCCTTGAGCGCGGTCGCGATCGCGGCGCCGATGCCGCGGGTGCCGCCGGTGACCAGAGCAACCCTGCCGGTCATGTCCTCCTCCTGAGCGTTTTTATGCACTGCAATATGAGACCCGCCTCACAGTATGCCCGCGCGCCCACCACAATGCCTAGATCGCCGCCTGCCCCAGCCAGTCGGCGAGCGGCCGCCAGCAGTCGGATTCGGCGTGGCGGCCGACGACCATGCCGATATGGCCCGAGCGCGGGGTCGCGAGCCGCGCTCCCGGCAGCAGGCGCGCCAGCGCCTGCGCCGAGCCCGGCGGCACGATCCGGTCGCGCGCCGGCAGGAAGGCGAGGCTCGGCACCGACAGCCGTTCGGGCCGGACCGGCCGGCCGCCGACCGCCCAGGTGCCGCGCGCCGGCCGGTTGCGCCCGTACCAGCCGAACAGGCATTCGCGCGCCACCGGCCCGGCGAGCGCGACGCCGTCGTTCAGCCAGTCCTCGACCTGGACGAACTCGACCGCCTCGGCGCTGTCGGGGTCGAGGGCGGCGAAGGCGCGGAACTTGTCGAGGATCTGGGTCGGCTGGATCGCGGCGAAGCAGGTCTGCAGCGCCTCGACCGGGAAGGTGCCCGCGACCTCGATCCAGCCGGCGAAGGCGGGCTCGAGCGCGGGCAAGAGCTGCGCCCAGGCATGGCCGTCGGCGTGGAAGTCCCACGGCACCGCCAGCAGCGCGAGCGCCGCCACCAGCTCCGGGCGCCGGAGCGCGGCAGCCAGCGCCAGCAGCCCGCCCATGCAGTAGCCGACCATCGCCACCGGCCCGCCGGCCTCGGCGGCGGCGTAGGCGAGCGCGGGCTCGAGCCGGCGCAGCACGTAGTCGTCGAGGCCGAAGCGGCGCTCTGCCACCCCCGGCGCGCCCCAGTCGAGCACCAGCGGGCGCAGGCCGCGGCCGGCGAGATATGCGGCGAGGCTGCGTCCCGGGGCGAGGTCGAGGACGTAGGCGCGGTTGACCAGCGACGGCACCAGCACCACCGGCACGCCGCCGCCCGCGCCGTGGTCGATGAGGCGCGTGGTGCCGGACCGCCAGGCAACGGGGCGCCTCAGCGCGCGGCGCCGGTAGGGATGGGCGCGATAGGCCTCGATGCCGGCGGTGAAGGCGGCGAAGCGCGCGGCGGCGGCGTCGGCGAGCGCCGCCACCAGCGCGCCGCCGTCCGCCGTGGCCAGCTCAGCGCCGAGGCGGCGTCCGTCCTCCGCCAGCGCCGGCGCCCAGGGCAGCAAACCGGCGCGCGCCATCGGCAAGGCGATCAGCGAACTCAGCCAGGTCGCGCTCGCCACGCCCAGATGCAGCGCCATCGGCCGCGGCCCGAGCCGCGCCGGCGCGGGCGGCGGGCGCGACCGGCGGGCGCTCACCGGCTGCGGCCTGCGGCGCCTGCGCCGCGGCCTCGACCTGGCGCTGCCACAGGTCGAGGAAGCGCTCGGCGAGCGCGCGCGCATGGGACTCGGCGGCCATCGCGGGGGTGAGTATGGGGCGACGCGTGGGCGCGCGCGAGCGGCGTTCTTTTCGCACTGCAACGCATCGGATATAGTCCTCGCCAGCCTGCGGGCGGCCGCTCGCCGGCCGCAGCCAGTCGAGGAGCCCGCGGGCCCATGGCGAGAGCGAAATCCCAGCAAGCCGACCCGGTGGTGATCAAGAAGTACGCCAACCGCCGACTCTACAATACGTCCACCAGCAGCTACGTGACCCTCGACAACCTGTGCGACATGGTCAAGGAGGGCACCGAGTTCGTCGTCCGCGACGCCAAGAGCGGCGAGGATATCACGCGCTCGGTGCTGACCCAGATCATCTTCGAGCAGGAGGCCAAGGGCGTGAATTTGCTGCCGATAGCCTTCCTGCGCCGGCTGATCGGCTTCTACGACGACCGCCTGCGCGCGCTGGTGCCGTCCTATCTCGAGGTCGCGATGGAGACCTTCGCGCGCAATCAGGAGCAGATGCGCCAGCAGGTCCAGGGCGCGTTCGGCGACCTGTTCCCGGTCCGCCAGATGCAGGAGCTGAGCAAGCAGAACATGGAGATGTTCCGCCAGGCCCTGGCCATGTTCACGCCGCTCGCCGGCACCGGCGGCGCGGCG
>DASWHU010000009.1:0-14223 GCA_036398035.1 Alphaproteobacteria bacterium
GATCGCGGCCGACGTGGTCGCGCGCTTCCTGGCCCAGGGCTACAAGCCCGAGGGCTACACGCTCTACACCTATGCCGCGGTCCAGGTGTTCGCCGCGGCGGCCGAGAAGGCGGGCAGCGTCGACCTCGACGCCCTGCTGCCAGTGATGCGCGGCACCACCTTCCAGACCGTGCTCGGCGATATCAGCTTCGATGCCAAGGGCGACGTGACCGCGCCGGGCTATGTGTTCTACGAGTGGCTGGACGGCAACTACGACTACGCCAACCTGTGATCCGCCGCCGCCGCGGCGCGTAAGAGGGGCCTAACGGCCGGCGACCAGCGCCGCCGGCGGGCCGACGACCCTGAGCGGGTCGATGCGTCGGCCCGCCACCTCGAACGAGAAGTCGAGGTGCGGGCCGGTGGCGCGCCCGGTGCTGCCGACGCCGCCGATGCGCTGGCCGCGCGCGACCGCATCGCCGGTCGCGACCGCGACGTCGCGGAGGTGGCCGTAGGTCGCCAACGTCCCGTCGCCGAAGTCCAGCATGACGTAGCGGCCGAGGCGCGGGTGCGCGCCGATCGCCTTGACCACCGCCGGGGCGGTGGCGACCGCCGCGGTGCCGGCGGCCGCGGCGATGTCGAGGGCGGCGTGGAAGGCAGGCTCGCCGGTGAACGGATCGGCCCGCCAGCCGAAGCGCGAGGTGATCCGGCTGTCCGCCGCCGCATCCACCGGCCAGGCATGTCGCGGGCCGTGGCCGGCGGCGGGCGCGCGATCGACTGGGGCTGCGGCGACCGCGGCGGGGTGCGCCGGGGCACGGCGGGCGACGGCGTGGCCGGGCAGGCCGAAAAAGTCGCGGTCGGTGCGAATGACCGCGGCCGTCGCGCCGGGACGGGCGCCGAGGATGGTCGTGGCAGGGGCATGGGTGGCGGCGAACTCGGGCATCGCCTGGCGGCGAACCGGGAAGAAGCGGCTATCGTCGGCCGGCACAATTTGCCCGGCCGCGGCCGGGGAATGCGCGACCGGCAGGAAGCGCGCCTCGGGGGTGCGCGCGATCGGAAAGAAGCCCTGGTCCGCGCGCGCAGGTTGCAGGTCCGCGGCAATGGCGGCGAACGTAATCGCCATCGACAGGGCGGCGTAGGCTCGCGCGATTGCCGTCACGGCCGGCTCCGCAACGCGGTTTCGGTTCGGTCAAGGTACCGGAAGCAACTCCCGTGCCGACTTCACCGCGGGCCGAAAAGACGCCGCGCGAACGCGCGGTCGGACGACATTCCGGCAATGATTCGGGGTGCCCGATCACGGGTTTGTAACGGACGCCCTCAACGATGACCGATGCCTGCCCGGGCCTTCTGCCGTAACCGACCGATTCGCCGCCGGCAAAGGCCTCGATTGACGCGCGATGGCATTTGAGCGGAGCTTCCGCCATGTCGCCTCTCGACCCCTTCCTCGGCCGCACGCACATCGCCTACTTCTCGATGGAGCTGGCCATTCGGCCCGAGATGCGCAGCTACGCCGGCGGGCTCGGCATTCTCGCCGGCGACACCGCGCGCTCCTGCGCCGACCTGGAGCTGCCTGTGGTGTTCGTCACCCTGGTCAGCCGGGCCGGGTATTTCCGCCAGACGATCGATCGGGACGGCCGGCAGGTCGAGGCCCCCGACTGGTGGCGGCCGGGCGAATGGTGCACGCCGCTGGACGCCATGATCGCGGTGGCGATCGACGGCCGGCCGGTGTGGATCCGGCCCTGGCTCTATATGCTGAGCTGCCCGCACGGGCATCGCATCCCGATCCTGCTGCTCGATACCGACCTCGACCAGAATGCCGCTGCCGACCGCGAGATCACCCACTTCCTGTATGGCGGCGACGACGCCTATCGCCTCAAGCAGGAGATCGTGCTCGGGCTCGGCGGCATCAGGCTGTTGCGGGCGCTCGGTTTCGACGTGCACACCTACCACCTCAACGAGGGCCATGCGGCGCTGCTGACTCTCGACCTGCTGAACCGCTGGAAGATCGCGCCGGAGGACCGCATCGCCGGCGAGCCGCCGTACGACATCGCCGAGGTGCGCGAGCGCTGCGTGTTCACCACCCACACCCCGGTCGAGGCGGGACAGGATCGCTTTCCCTACCAGCTGTTCGCGCAGCTGCTGCCCGATTTCGTCGACCTCGATGCGCTCAAGGGCCTCGCCGGCGCCGACCGGCTCAACATGACGCGGCTCGCCTTCAACCTCTCGGGCTACGTCAACGGCGTGGCGCGCCGCCATGCCGAGACGACCGAGCGCATGTTCCCAGGCTACCGGATCCATGCCGTCACCAACGGCGTGCATGTCGGCACCTGGACGCACGAGAGCTTCGCCCGCCTCTATCAGGCCCACTTCCCGCATTGGCAGCATGAGCCGGAGATCCTGGTGCGCGCCCTGCAGCTGGCGGAGGACGAGGTTTGGCGCTGCCACATGGAGGCCAAGCACGACCTGATCAGCCGGGTCAAGTTGTCCGCCGGCACGGACCTCGATCCCGAGGTGCCGATCCTGGGCTTCGCGCGCCGCATGACCGGCTACAAGCGCCCGCTGTTGCTGCTCAGCGACCTTGAGCGGCTGGCCGCGATCGCATCGCGCCATCCGTTTCAGATCGTGATGGCGGGCAAGGCGCACCCGCGTGACGACGGCGGCAAGGACTCGATCCGCCAGATTCACGATCACCTGCGGCGTCTTACGGGCACGGTCCGCGGCGCCTTTCTGGCGGATTACGACATGGATCTCGCCAAGACCCTGGTCGCCGGATCGGACGTCTGGCTGAACACGCCGCTGCCCCCGCTCGAGGCGTCGGGCACCAGCGGCATGAAGGCGGCGCTCAACGGCGTCCTGAACCTGAGCGTGCTCGACGGCTGGTGGATCGAAGCCTGCGTCGAGGGGATCAACGGCTGGGCGATCGGCGCGGACGGCGACGGCGGCTCGGATGACCACCACGCCGCCGCGCTCTATGACAAGCTGGACGGCACCGTGCTACCGCTCTTTTACGCCGATCCGGGGCGGTGGCGCTGGATGATGAAGCAGGCGATCGGCAACATCGCCTACTACTTCAACAGCCAGCGCATGATGCGCCGCTACGCGAGCGAGGCGTATCTGCGCTGAGGCTTCAACGGCCCCGCCCTCAGGCCAGCCTCAAAGCCGGCCGCGCAATCCCCGACTAAGCGCCATTGCCGTCGGCGCTGGTCAGCGGGGAAAGCAGTAACCGGGGCTCGGAAGCTCTTTGCGAGTCGACCCGCGAGGCGGTCGGTATTACGCCTTCGCCCGGCGCCGGCGCCGGCCGGCCGCCGGCCGCTTGCGGCCGAGGCCGATCTTCTTGGCGAACTCCGAGCGCTGCTTGGCGTAATTGGGCGCGACCATCGGATAGTCGGCTTGCAGTCCCCACTTGGCCCGGTACTCCTCGGGCGACATATTGTAGTTGGTGCGCAGATGCCGCTTGAGCATCTTGAGTTTCTTGCCGTCTTCCAGACAGATGATGTAATCGGGCGTCACCGACCGCTTGACCGAGACCATTGGCTTTTGCGGCTCCCTGGGCAGGGCGGCGGCAGGTCCGCGCGTGTCGGTCAGCGACTTGAATACGGTATGAATCAGTTCCGGTATTTGGGCCGCAGGTAGCGCGTTGTGGCTCAAATAGGCGGACACAACGCTCGCCGTCATCGCGAGCAAGGATTGTTCACTGGCATTATTTTCAGCTTCTGCGGTCATCTTTGTACGCCTGATTAAAGTTGCGGATCGCGACACTGACTGACAGGGCTCACACAGAATGTCAACGGGTAAATTCGAATTTCGGCGCGACGAGTTTTGTCGCCGACCGTGGGCAATGCTCTTAACCAGTATCCGGATTACTGTTCCTGCGGTAAGCGATGCCTTGGAACTAGAGATTCGCTGGCGCGCCGATGCTCGTTTTGCGTGTACATGGCCGGGCTGATCCCGTTCGGGCGGGCCGCCGGCATGTCCTGGCACGCGTCACCAACATGTGGTAATCAGCGGCCCAGTTCACACAACTTGTCGAGCTTGGCAGGGATCGCGAGGCAGGCCATGGCGGACCGGCCCGAATCGGATGTTATTGCGGTGGCCGCGGACCATGCGGGGTTTCCGCTCAAGCAGTCGCTGGCGGGCGAGCTGCAAGCGTCCGGCTATCGGGTTCTCGACCTCGGCACCAACAACTCCGACTCGGTCGACTACCCGGAGTACGGCGCCAGGATGGCGCTCGCGCTGCTTGAGGGCCGGGCGGCGCGCGGGGTGCTGATCTGCGGCACCGGCATCGGGGTCAGCATCGCCGCCAACCGCCACCGGGGAATCAGGGCCGCGGTCTGCCACAATGTCGAGACCGCGCGGCTCGCGCGGGCGCACAACGACGCCAACGTCTTGGTGCTCGGCGGGCGGATCGTCGACGAAGTTACCGCCAAGTCTTGCCTGCGCACGTTCCTCGACACCAAGTTCGAAGGTGGCCGGCACGAACGCCGTGTCTCCATGCTCGATTGATCCGGGGCGTTTCTCAGCTATTTGTTGCACGGATGCCCTTATTTTCAACCGTCTACGACTAACCAGGCCGACGGGACCGATATTGATGCTGTCACAGTCTTCCCCCGCTCACCACCGCAGCGCCGCGACCGGCGGCTTGGCCGCCAGCGATCCCGAGCTCCATGCCGCCATTTCCGGGGAGCTCAGGCGCCAGCGCGAGCAGATCGAGCTGATCGCCTCGGAGAACATCCCCAGCGAGGCGGTGCTCGCCGCCCAGGGCTCGGTGCTGACCAACAAGTATGCCGAGGGCTATCCAGGGCGGCGCTACTACGGCGGCTGCGAGTTCGTCGACCAGGCCGAGCGGCTGGCGATCGAGCGCTGCTGCCGGCTGTTCGACTGCGCCTTCGCCAACGTCCAGCCCCACTCCGGAGCGCAGGCCAACCAGGCGGCGATGCTGGCGCTGGTCAAGCCGGGCGACACCGTCCTCGGCATGTCGCTCGCCGCGGGCGGCCATCTCAGCCACGGCGCCAAGCCCAACCTGTCCGGCAAGTGGTTCCACGCCGTCCAGTACGGGGTGCGCCGCGACGACGGCCTGATCGACTATGACGAGGTCGCCCGCCTCGCCGAGACCGAGCGTCCCAAGCTGATCATCGCCGGTGCCTCGGCCTATCCGCGCCGGATCGACTTCGCCCGCTTCCGCCAGATCGCCGACGCGGTCGGCGCCTACCTGATGGTCGACATGGCCCATTTCGCCGGCCTGGTCGCGGGCGGCGCGCATCCGAGCCCGCTGCCATACGGCCACGTCGTCACCAGCACCACCCACAAGACGCTTCGCGGCCCGCGCGGCGGGCTGATCGTCACCACCGACGAGGACATCGGCAAGCTGGTCAATTCGGCGGTGTTCCCGGGCCTGCAAGGCGGCCCGCTGATGCACGTGATCGCGGCCAAGGCGGTGGCGTTCGGCGAGGCTCTCCAGCCGTCGTTCCGCGACTATGCGCACGCCGTGGTCGCCAACGCCCAGGCGCTCGCGGCCACCCTCAAGGCGCGCGGCGTCGACATCGTCAGCGGCGGCACCGACACCCATCTGATCCTGGTCGACCTGCGGCCGAAGGGCCTGACCGGCAAGGTCGCCGAGGTGGCGCTCGAGCGCGCCGGGCTCACCTGCAACAAGAACGCGGTGCCGTTCGATCCCGAGAAGCCGACCGTCACCTCGGGCGTGCGCATCGGCACGCCGGCCGGCACCAGCCGCGGCTTCGGCTTGGCCGAGTTCCGCCGCGTCGGCGAGCTGATCGGCGACGTCATCGACGGCCTGGTCGACAAGGGCGAGGCCGGCGACCGCGAGGTCGAGCAGCGCGTCCGCGCCCAGGTGCTCGAGCTGTGCCGGCGGTTTCCCATCTACACCGGGCTCGACGCCGGCTGAGGGCGGCGCGCACGGGGAGTAAGCGATGCGCTGTCCGTTCTGCGGCGATGAAGACACCCAGGTCAAGGACTCGCGCCCGACCGAGGACAACACGGTCATTCGCCGGCGCCGCTTCTGCCAGTCCTGCGGCTCGCGTTTCACCACCTTCGAGCGCGTCCAGCTACGCGAGCTGACGGTGGTCAAGAAGGACGGCGAGCGCACCCCGTTCGACCGCGAGAAGCTCGCGCGCTCGATCGAGATCGCGCTGCGCAAGCGCCCGGTCGACGCCGAGCGGGTCGAGCGGGTGGTCAGCGGTATCGTCCGCCGCCTCGAGAGCTCGGGCGAGTCCGAGATCCCGTCGTCGGTGATCGGCGAGATGGTAATGGACGCGCTCGCCGCGCTCGACCAGGTCGCCTATGTCCGCTTCGCCTCGGTCTACCGCAACTTCCGCGAGGCGCGCGACTTCGAGAAGTTCGTCGGCAGCCTGGCCAACGACCAGGAGGACTGAGTGCGCCATGGCGCCCGAGCGCTTCATGCGCGCGGCGCTGGCGCTCGCCCGGAGGGGGCTCGGTAACACCTGGCCCAATCCCGCGGTCGGCTGCGTGCTGGTGCGGGACGAGGTAGTGGTCGGGCGCGGCTGGACCCAGCCGGGCGGGCGCCCGCACGCCGAGACCGAGGCCCTGCGCCGTGCCGGTCCCGCGGCCCGCGGCGCCACCGCCTTCGTCACCCTCGAGCCGTGCGCGCATACCGGCGCCACCGCGCCGTGCGCCGAGGCGCTTGTCGCGGCCGGCATCGCCCGCTGCGTGGTGGCACTCGAGGACCCCGACCCACGCGTCGCCGGCCGAGGCCTCGCCCATCTCGGTGACGCCGGCGTCGAGGTCGCGCTCGGCTGCTGCGCGGATGAGGCCGCCGCGCTCAACGCCGGCTACCTCATGCACCGCCGCCAGGGGCGGCCAATGGTGACCTGGAAAATCGCGAGCAGCCTCGACGGCTGCATCGCCACCGCCGCCGGCGACAGCCGCTGGATCACCGGCGACGCGGCGCGCGCGCGTGCGCACCTGCTGCGCGCCCGCCACGATGCGGTGATGGTCGGGGCGCGGACCGCGATCGCCGACCAGCCCCGGCTCACCTGCCGCCTGGCGGGGCTGGAAGCGGCCTCGCCGGTGCGCGTGATCGCCGACAGCCGCCTGCGCCTGCCGCTGACCGACCCGCTGGTCACCGAGGCGGGCGCCGTGCCGAGCTGGGTGCTGGCGCTCGCCGGCGCCGAGCGCGGGCGCAAGCGGGCGTTCACCGATGCCGGCGTCGAGGTAATCGAGGTCGCGGCGGGGGAAGGGGGGCTCGACATGGCAACGGCACTCGCCGCGTTGGCCAGGCGCGGCGTCACCCGGCTGATGGTCGAAGGCGGCGGCCGGCTTGCCGCCAGCCTGCTGCGCGCCGACCTGGTCGACCGCATCGCCTGGTTCCGGGCGCCGATCGTGCTCGGCGGCGACGGCGTGCCCGCCGCGGCGGCGCTGGGGCTCGCGGAGATCGCGGCCGGGCCGCGGTTTCGGCGCACGCGGCTGCTGCCGCTCGACGACGACGTGCTCGAGGACTACGTGCGCCTGCGCGACGGCGATCACGTTGCGCCGGCCGGGGAAAGTGAGTACTAGCTGTCGCACATGTTCACCGGCATCGTCACCGATGTCGGACGGGTCCATGAGGTCGTGCGCGGCGGCGAGGTGCGCCTGGCCATCGACACCCGTTACGACACCACCAGGATCGCGCCGGGCGCCTCGATCGCCTGCGCCGGCGTCTGCCTGACCGTGGTCGAGGCCGGCGCCGGCCGGTTCGCGGTCGAGGTCTCGGCGGAGACCCTGGCGCGGACCACGCTCGGCGGCTGGCGGGTCGGCACCCGGGTCAACCTCGAGCGCGCGCTCAGCGTCGGCGACGAGCTTGGCGGGCATCTGGTCAGCGGCCATGCCGACGGCACCGCCGAGGTGCTCGCGCGCACCCCCATCGGCGACTCGCTGGTGGTCTGGCTCGCGCTCCCGGACGTCCTTGCGCCCTACGTCGCGGCCAAGGGATCGGTGGCGCTGGACGGAGTCTCGTTGACCGTCAACGACACCCGCCCCGACCGGTTCGCGGTCAACCTGATCCCCTACACCCGGGCCAACACCACCTTGGGCGACCTCGCCGCCGGCGACCGGGTCAATGTCGAGGCCGACATGCTCGCGCGCTATGTTCGCCGGGCGCTCGCTTATGCGGGCAGGGAGACGGAGCCGGCGTGATGGCCAAGGCGGCGGACAACATCTCCGACGCACGCTCGGTGTTCGCCTCGATCGCCGACATCATCGCCGACGCCCGCGCCGGCCGCATATTCGTCCTGGTCGATGACGAGCGCCGCGAGAACGAGGGCGACCTGGTGATCCCGGCGGCCACGGCGACCGCGGAGGCGGTCAACTTCATGGCCCGCTACGGTCGCGGCCTGATCTGCCTGGCGCTGTCCGCCGAGCGCGCCGCGCAGCTCAAGCTCGAGCCGATGCAGCGGCGCAACGCCGCCCGGTTCGATACCGCGTTCACGGTCTCGATCGAGGCCAAGGAGGGCATCTCCACAGGCATATCGGCAGCCGACCGCGCGCGCACCATCGCCACCGCCATCGACGAGCGCGCCGGGCCTGAGGACCTGGCGACACCCGGGCACGTGTTCCCCGTGGTCGCGCGCGACGGCGGCGTGCTGGTCCGTGCCGGCCATACCGAGGCCGCGGTCGATATCGCGCGCCTCGCCGGCCTGCCCCCGGCCGGGGTGATCTGCGAGATCATGAACGACGACGGCACCATGGCCCGGCGCAACGACCTGATCGGCTATTGCCGCCGCCACGGCCTGCGCATCGGCACCATCTCCGAGCTCATCGCCTATCGCCGGCGCCACGACCGGCTGGTCGAGCGGCGGCTCGAGCGCAGCTTCGACAGCCACTACGGCGGCACCTTCCGGATGGTGGTCTACGCCAACACCCTCGACGGCACCGAGCACGTGGCGCTGGTCAAGGGCGACGTCGCCGGCGGCGGGCCGGTGCTGGTGCGGGTCCACAAGCTCGACGTGGTCGCCGACCTGCTGGGCGAGGCGGCCGACGGGCGCGGGCGCGAGCTGCACGCGGCGATGGAGCTGGTCGGGCGCGAGGGCCGCGGCGTGATCGTGCTGATCGGCGAGGACCGGCCGCGGGCGCTCAGCGACCGGCTGTCGAGCACCGACACCGGCGCCGGCAGCGAGCTCCGGGACGTCGGCCTCGGCTCGCAGATCCTGCTCGACCTCGGGGTGCGCGCGATGTGCGTGCTCAGCAACTCCGAGCGCACCATCGTCGGCCTCGACGGCTTCGGCCTCGAGGTCGCCGGCTGGCGGCCGATCCCGACCGGGAAGGGCTGAGGTGGCCGCGGCCGGGCCGCGCGTCCTGGTCGTGGTCGCCAGGTTCTACGACGACCTCGCGGATGCGCTTGTCGCCGGCGCGCGGGCGGCGCTCGAGGCGGCCGGCGCCGAGATCGAGATCGTCGAGGTTCCGGGCGCGTTCGAGGTCCCGGGCGCGATCGCCTTCGCCCACCGGAGCGGCCGCTTCGACGGCTTCGTCGCGCTCGGTTGCGTGATCCGCGGCGAAACCTCGCATTATGACCTCATCTGCCGCGAGAGCGCGCGCGGGCTTGGCGACCTCGCGGTCCATCACGGCGCCGCGCTCGGATATGGCATATTGACCACCGATACGCGCGAGCAGGCGCGGGTGCGGGCGGCGGTCGACGGCGGCAACAAGGGCGGAGATGCCGCGCACGCCTGCCTGCGCATGATCGAGATCAGGAATCGGTTCGTAACGCAATCATGAGTGCACCTGAGATTTTGCCTGAGGCCAGCGCCCGCGAGCACCGCCGCAAGGCGCGCTCGCTGCGCCGGCGCGCGCGCGTCGCGGCGGTCCAGGCGCTCTATCAGGTCGAGCTGGTGGGCGCGGCCCCGGCGGCTGTCATCGGCGAGTTCGCCGACCGGCTGGCGGGCGGCCCGGCGATGGATTTCGAGTTCTTCCGGACGCTGGTCACCGGCGCCTGCGCCGCACGCGAGCTGATCGATCAGCGGATTTCGGCCAACCTGGCCAAGGGCTGGCGGATCGGGCGGCTATCGATCCCGATGCGCGCGCTGTTGCGCGCGGCCGCGTTCGAGCTCGACCGCTGCCGCGACATCCCGCCCAAGGTGACCGTGAGCGAGTATGTCGACATCGCGCGCGAGTTCTTCGACCGGTCCGAGACCGGCTTCGTCAACGGCGTGGTCGAGACCCTGGCCCGCAGCCTGCGGGCCGACGACTGGCCGCCAAGCGAGCGGCTGCGCGATGGCGGAACGCCCGGGTGAGTTCGAGCTGATCGAGCGCCTGTTCCGCCCGTTGGCGGACGGCTTCGAGGGCGCCTTCGGTCTCACGGACGACGCCGCGGTGATCCCGCTCGGCGCCGGACGGGTCGCGGTCGCGACCCAGGACGCGCTGGTCGCGGGCGTCCACTTCCCGGCCGGCGAGGCGCCCGAGGCGGTCGCCGCCAAGGCGCTCAGGGTGAACCTGAGCGACCTCGCCGCGATGGGCGCCGAGCCGGTCGCCTATCTGCTCGCGCTCGCCTTGCCCGCGGAGGTCGATCTCGCCTGGCTCGAGCGGTTCGCGGACGCGCTTGGGCGCGACCAGCGCCGCTACGCGATCGCCCTCGCCGGCGGCGACACGGTCGCGACCCCGGGGCCGCTGATGATCGCGATCACCGCCATCGGCGCCGCCGAGCCCGGCCGCGTGCTGCGGCGCAACGGCGCGCGCGCCGGCGATGCCGTGTTCGTCTCGGGCACCATCGGCGATGCCGCGCTCGGGCTCGATTCGCTCGCCGGCCGCCTGCCCGCAGCCGTGCCGGCGGAAGTTCGCGAGGCATTGGTCGCGCGGCTGCGCTATCCGGAGCCGCGCCTCGCCTTGGGACGGGCGCTGGTCGGCGTGGCCTCCGCCGCGATCGACGTCTCCGACGGCCTCGCCGCCGATCTCGGCCATGTCGCCGCCGCATCGGCGGTGGCGGCCGAGCTGCGCGCGGCGTCGGTGCCGCTGTCGGCGGCGGCGCGCGCGGTACTCGCCGCGGCGCCCGCGCTCATCACCCGCGTGCTCGCCGGCGGCGACGACTACGAGCTCTTGTTCACCGCGCCAGCGAAGGCGCGCGACGCAGTCTTGCGCGCCGCCGCTGCGGCCGGCGTGCCGGTCACTGAGATCGGCGAAATACGCGCCGGCAGCGGCGTGCGCGCGGTCGCCGCCGACGGCACCGAGGTCCCTCTCGGGGCCGGCGGCTGGACCCATTTCTAGGCCCGGCCCGCCGGCGCCGGGCGCTGCCCGCGCTGATTGCATTCTCGCCCGCGCTCTGGCATTTTTCCGCGCGCATCGGCGCCAATGCTCGGGGACAGGCATTGGCGCATTTGATTGGAGCAAGGGGAATCGCATAGATGTCGCTTGCATTGGTGTTCGCGCTCGCCTGCGGCGCCGCCGCCATCGCCTACGGGATCTTCACCACCACCCGGGTGATGGCCGCCGCCACCGGCAACGCGCGCATGCAGGAGATCGCCGCCGCGATCCAGGAGGGCGCGCGCGCCTACCTCAACCGCCAGTACAGCGCCATCGCGGTCGCCGGCATCGTGATCGGGGCCGTGCTGTGGTGGATCCTCGGCCTGCATGTCGGCATCGGCTACCTGATCGGCGCGGTGCTGTCGGGCGCCGCAGGCTATATCGGCATGAACATCTCGGTGCGCGCCAACGTGCGCACCGCCGAGGCCGCCCGCCAGGGGCTCGATCCGGCGCTGACCCTCGCCTTCCGCGCGGGCGCCATCACCGGCATGTTGGTGGTCGGTCTCGGCCTGCTCGGGGTCGCCGGCTATTTCGCGGTCTTGCTCGGCGTCTACGGCGACCAGGCGCCCGCGAACATGCGCCACATCCTGGAAGCGCTGGTCGCGCTCAGCTTCGGCGCCTCGCTGATCTCGATCTTCGCCCGGCTCGGCGGCGGCATCTTCACCACGGGCGCCGACGTCGGCGCCGACCTGGTCGGCAAGGTCGAGGCCGGCATTCCCGAGGATGACCCGCGCAACCCGGCGGTGATCGCCGACAACGTCGGTGACAACGTCGGCGACTGCGCCGGCATGGCCGCCGACCTGTTCGAGACCTACGCCGTGACCATCATCGCGACCATGCTGCTCGGCAGCCTGGTGCTGCCGTCCTTCGGCAACGCCGTGATGTATCCGCTGGTGCTCGGCGGCGTGTCCATCCTCGCCTCCATCCTCGGCACCTTCACCGTCAAGGTCAGCAAGAAGGAAAAAATCATGAACGGCCTGTACCGCGCCGTTATCACCTCGGGCGTGCTGGCCGCCATCGCCTTCTGGTTCGTGACGGACAAGATGATGGCCGGCAACGGCTCCTACAGCACCATGCAGATTTACGGCGCGGCGCTCATCGGGCTGGCGCTCACCACCGCCATGGTGGTCATCACCGAGTACTACACCGCGACCCAGTACAGCCCGGTGCGCGGGATCGCCCAGGCCTCGACCACGGGCCATGGCACCAACGTCATCGCGGGGCTCGGCCTGTCCATGAAGGCCACGGCGCTGCCGGTGCTTGCGGTGTGCGCCAGCATCTGGGGCGCCTATGAGCTCGCCGAGCTCTACGGCATCGCCATCGCGGCCACCTCGATGCTCTCGATGACCGGCGTCATCGTGGCGCTCGATGCCTACGGCCCGGTCACCGACAACGCCGGTGGTATCGCCGAAATGGCGGAACTGCCGAAAAAGGTGCGCGACGTCACCGATCCGCTCGACGCCGTGGGCAACACCACCAAGGCCGTCACCAAGGGCTACGCCATCGGCTCGGCCGGTCTCGCGGCGCTGGTGCTGTTCGCGGATTTCACGCACGCGCTCGAAGCGCACGTGGGTCAGGCGGTGGAATTCAGCCTGTCCAATCCCAACGTGATCATCGGCCTGTTCATCGGTGGCCTCATCCCCTACCTCTTCGGCGCCCTCGCCATGGAGGCGGTCGGCCGCGCCGCCGGCAGCGTGGTGGTGGAAGTACGCCGCCAGTTCAAGACCATCAAGGGCATCATGGAAGGCAAGGCCAAGCCGGATTATTCCAGGGCCGTGGACATGCTGACCAAGGCGGCGATCAAGGAAATGATCATCCCCTCGATACTGCCGGTGCTGGTGCCGATCGTGGTCGGCTTCACGCTCGGCAAGGAGGCGCTGGGCGGCGTGCTGCTCGGCTCCATCGTCACCGGCATTTTCGTCGCCATCTCCATGACCACCGGCGGCGGCGCCTGGGACAACGCCAAGAAATACATCGAGGACGGCAAGCACGGCGGCAAGGGCTCGGACGCGCACAAGGCCGCCGTCACCGGCGACACCGTGGGCGACCCCTACAAGGACACGGCCGGCCCGGCGATCAACCCCATGATCAAGATCATCAATATCGTGGCGCTGTTAATCGTCCCTCTCTTATAAGAGATTTTCACCAACTCCCCCTCTCCCGCTTGCGGGAGAGGGCAAGGGGAGAGGGTTACATCGTCAAGAAGGGCTGGCTTTGCCGGCCCTTTTGTTTTATCCACCGAGTCATGAACCTGGCCGGCTGCCGGTGCTCTCACCGGCCAGTATCCGTCATTATCTGATGTTGACGGATACTGTAGTATCCACTAGGATTTCCTCATGGTGGATACCAGCCGACGACCGCCCCTGTTCACCCCGCACCGGCGCGCGCTGACGGTGCTGTACGCCGACCTGGAGAGCCACGCGCTTGGCCAGCACGAGGTCTTCGTCGGCACCGCCGGCTCGGTGATTGAGCGCAAGAATGCCTCCGGGTTTCGCTTTTACGCCCACCAGTTCTATGACGGGGAGGGTCGCAAGCGCGAGCGCTATCTGGCCGGGCCCGTGGGTGACCCGAAGGCCGATGCTGCCGCCGCCGATCTGCGCGAGCGTATCAAGGAACTCAAGGAGATCGTACCCTCGCTGCGCCTGCTGGGGCGGGAGGGATTCAATCTGGTCGACGCCAGGACTTATGCCACCCTGGCCAGCCTGCACAATCACGGGGTGTTCGGGGCCGGCGGGATGCTCATCGGCTCGCACGCCTACGGGGTACTGCTGAACCGCCTGGGCGTCCGTGCGACGCCGTATGCCACGGAAGACATTGATGTCGCCCGGCGCGAAGCGCTCGCATTTGAAAAGCAGCCCGAACAAGGCCTGCTCGATATGCTGAAGGATTCCGGAATCTCCTTTGTCGAAGTCCCATCACTTAATCGCAAGAAACCGCCGACTTCTTTCAAACAGCGCGGCCGATCGCGGTTTCATGTCGATCTGCTGGTGCCGTCGGCAAACG
>DASWHU010000010.1:0-9955 GCA_036398035.1 Alphaproteobacteria bacterium
CGACAGGCCGCAGCAACAGGCCGAATACATGACCGCTCCAGACTCTTTGCCAAAACCGCTTCTCGCCCCTTGCCAGAGGGGGGCCGTCCATACATGTCAATGAAGATGCCGCCCCTGCCATCCGTGGCCCGTCACCCCTCGCAGCGGGCGGGGTCGAAGCCGTGGTCGCGGAGCCGCTTGCGCGCGCGGTCGAGGTCGGCGGCGTCGAACAGGTCACGGTACTTCGGGCCTAGCACCAGGCACTCGACGGTGAGGTCGAGGCGGCCGCACTCCCACAACTTCTCGAAGCCGTATTGGGCATGGTCCACGGCGAGCAGCCGCTTGGCGGTGCCGAGGCCGCCGTGCTCGTGCAACATGCGCAGGAACAGCCTTGCATTGTAACCGCACTCGGCCTTGGCCGAGCGGTAAACGCCCATCATGGCGCGGTCGAAGTCCTGGCGGACGTTGGCTATAGCCACCCCCGCACTGCGCGTGCTCACTTACTGCCTGGCCGCGCGGATCGCGCGCCAGACGCGTTCGGGGGTGAGCGGCATGTCGAGGTGGCGCACGCCGTAAGCAGCCAGCGCATCGACCACCGCATTCACCACCGCCGGCGGCGCGCCGGCCGCGCCCGCCTCGCCGCAGCCCTTGAACCCGGCCGGGTTCGACGGCGAGGGCGTCGCCACCGTCTCGAGGTCGATCGCCGGCAGCTGGTCGGCGCGCGGCACGCAGTAGTCCATGAACGAGCCGGTGAGAAGCTGCCCGGACTCGGGATCGTAGGCGACGTGCTCGAACACCGCCTGGCCGAGGCCCTGGGCGACGCCGCCATGGACCTGGCCGGCGAGCAGCAGCGGGTTGAGCACCCGGCCGAAGTCGTGCACCACGGTGTAGCGCAGGATGCGCACCGCGCCCGTTTCGGGGTCGACCTCGACCTCGCAGCAGTGGCAGCCGTTGGGATAGGTGTGGTTCTGCGGCGAGAACCGGCCGATCGCGTCGAGCTTGGCGTCGAGGTCGTCGGGATAGCCGCCGTCGGCGGCCGCGGCGGCGAGCGCCGCCCAGTCGAGGGCGCGGTCGGTGCCGGCGATTCGGAAGCGCCCGTCGGCGAACTCGATGTCGGCGGACGCCGCCTCGAGCAGGTGGCCGGCGAGCGGCTTGGCTTTGGCGATCAGCGCCGCCGCCGCCACCGTCAGGCAAGCGCCGCCGAGCGAAATCGAGCGCGAGCCGCCGGTGCCCTTGCCCTCGCGCACCAGGTCGGTGTCGCCCTGGACGACGCGCACCCGCGCCGGCTCGATGCCGAGGAAGTCGCCGGCGATCTGGGCGAAGGCGGTCTCGTGGCCCTGGCCGTTCGACATGGTGCCGGTGAGCACGGTGGCGGTGCCGTCGGCCTCGATGCGCAGCTCCGCGCTGTCGTCGACGCCGTGGCCGCAGCGCTCGACGAAGTTGGCGAGGCCGAAGCCGCGCAGCAGGCCGCGGCGCTGGGACTCGGCGCGCCGTGCGGCGAAGCCCGCGTGGTCCGCGCGGGCGAGGCCGAGGTCGAGCGTCTCGGCGTAGCGGCCGGCGTCGTAGGTAAGCCCGAGCGGGGTCGCGAACGGCAGCTCCTCGGGCCGGAGCGTGTTGCGCCGGCGCAGCTCGATGCGGTCGATGCCGGTATCGAAGGCGGCGACGTCGACCAGGCGCTCGAGCAGGTGCAGCAGCTCGGGCCGCCCGGCACCGCGATAGACCTCGGTCGGCGCGGTATTGGTGAACACGGCGCGCACCCGGGCATAAAGTGCCGGCGTGCGGTAGACGCCGCTCAGCGCCGGGGTGTTGGCGGTCGGCGGCAGCGCCCCGCGCGCGGCGAGGTGCGCGCCCAGATTGGCCACCACCTCGATGCGGATGGCGAGGAAGTGGCCGTCGGCATCGAGCGCGAGCTCGGCCCGGGTGACGCGGTCGCGGCCGTGATAGTCGGTGAGGAAGGCATCCGTGCGCTCGCCGATCCACTTCACCGGCCGGCCCAGGCGGCGTGCCGCCCACAGCACCAGCGCGTGCTCGCGGTAGACCGAGTTTTTGATCCCGAAGCCGCCGCCGACGTCCTCGACCAGCACGTGGAAGCGCGCCTCGGGCTCGCCGAAGATGGCGGCAAGCTCGCGGCGCAGCGGGTGCGGCATCTGCGAGGCGGTGTGCAGCACGTAGCGGTCGCTGTCGGGATCGACCCAGCCGAGCGCGCCGCGGGTCTCCATCGCCGCGATCACGACCCGGTTGTTGGCGGCCTCGAGCGCGACAATGCGCGCGGCGTTAGCGAACCCGGCCTCGACCGCGCCGGCATCGCCCGCCTCCCAGTCGAGGCACAGGTTGCCCGGCACCTCGTCCCACAGCTGCGGCGCGCCCGGCGCGAGCGCGGCGGCGGCGTCCGTGACCACCGGCAAGGGCGCGATGTCGACCGTGACCAGCTCCGCCGCCGCACTCGCCGCCTCGGCGCACTCGGCGACCACCATCGCCACCGTGTCGCCGACGTAGCGCACCCGCCCGTCGGTGAGCATCAGCACGTTCGGCGCGCGCGCGGCCACGCCGTCGCGGCCCTTGGGGCGCGCGGTGACCGCGAGCGGGCCGAGCGCGCCGGCGATGTCGGCCGCGGTGTAGACCGCCAGCACCCCCGGCGCCGCGCGCGCCGCGCGGGTATCGATCGCGCGCACCGTGCCGTGGGCATGCGCCGAGCGGACGAACCAGGCATGCGCCTCGCCCGCCCGGTCGAGATCGGCGATGAACCGGCCGCGGCCGGTGAGCAGGCGCAAATCCTCCTTGCGCTTAAGCGGCTGGCCGATGCCGAACGTCACCATCGCCGCCTCAGGCTCAGGGGTTGCCGCGCGCGTCCACCGGCCAGATGTCGACCAGGGTGTCGCCGCGCACGCAGTGATAGGCGTCGTACAGGTTCACGGTCGGGTCGCAGTGCGGCACCAGGCAGGCGACCGGCGCGCCGACCTCGAGCCGGGCGTTGGCCTCGCCGTAGACCACCGCGCCGTGCTCGTCGCCGAAGAAGCGGTAGCTCGCCCCGACCGGGGTGCCGGCGCTAAACTCGGGCGGCGGGCCGTCGGTGGCGAAGCTCTTGAGGCCGGCGTCGATGATCGCGTGCGCGCGGTGGACATTGTTGACCACGGTGGCGTGGACGAACAGCGACGGCTCGAACGGGCGCGGCTCGCCGGCGCGCAGCGCGACCTGGTTGTACTGGACGTCGGTGAACAGGTAGGAGCCCGCCTGCAGCTCGGTGAATACGCCTTCGCGATGGTCGAGGTCGTGGGTGCCGGTGCCGCCGCCGGTGACGATCGCGGGCGCGAGCCCGGCCTCGCCGAGCGCGGCCACCGCCGACTTGAGCCGCGCCGCCTGGGCGCGCACCTCGCCCGCGCGCCGGCCGTAGTCCTCGATGTGCTGGAGATGGCCGTAATAGGCCTGGACGCCGGCAAAGGCGAGCGCGGGCGCGGCATCGATGCGGCGGGCGAGCGCGACCACGTCGGCCTCGCTGGCGGCTCCGGTGCGGTGGCTGCCGACGTCGAAGTCGACCACCACCTTGAGCGGCCGGCCAGTACCCGCCGCGCTGACCGCGGCCGCAAGCGCATCGACATGCTCGGGCGTGTCGGTGACCACCGTCGCCTCGTCCGCCGCCGCGTGCAGCACCATCAGCCGCGCGAGCTTGGCCGCGCCGGTCGGCGGCGAGGTGATCAGCACCCCGGCGAGCCCCGCGCCGACCATCGCCTCGGCCTCGCGCAAGGTGGCGCAGCAGATGCCGATCGCGCCCGCCGCGGCCTGGGCGCGGGCGATGGCGGCGGACTTGTGGCTCTTGCCGTGGGGCCTCAGCGCCTGGCCGGTGGCGCGGCAATGCGCCGCCATGCGGGCGATGTTGCGCTCCATGACGTCGAGGTCGAGCACCAGCGCCGGCGTGCTCAGCCGCCAGCGGCTGCCGGGCGACCCGATCAGGTCCCGGTTGGGCGACTCGACGTCGGCCATGGCGTGCCTCCCCCCAGCCGGAACGGCGATCCGCCGCGCGTGCCGGTGCGTGTGGTTAGCAGCCCGCCCGCCCGCCCGCAAGCAGGCCGGCGCCCCAGCCGGCCGGGGCGGTGCATGGACCGGTGGACAAGCTGTGCAAAAGCCGAATTCCTTGTGGATAACCACAAAATCTAGTAGATCGTGGGGCCGATTTTCACTACATGTACCAGAAGTTTCAACTCGGCAGGGGGATCGGTGCGATGGCATGGACCGAGGAAACGGTCAAGGTGCTGGCAGCCATGTGGGCCGAGGGCCGCAGCGCGCGCGACATCGCGGAACGCGTGGGGACGACCCGCAACGCCGTGATCGGCAAGGCAAATCGGCTCGGCCTGTCGCACATGTCGAAGCCGCGGCCGGCGAAAATTGAGGCCAAGCCGCGAGCCCCCGGCTCGCTCGACCTCAACGAACGCATGTGCCGGTGGCCGATCGGCCATCCCGGCGACCAGGACTTCCACTTCTGCGGCAACCCGCGCATCGCCGGGCGGCCCTATTGCGAGGCGCACTGCGCGATGGCCTATCGCGGCAAGGCGGTCGAAGCCGCCTGATCCGCCGCCGCGGCGCCGTCGCCGGGCGGGAGCGCGCGCCGCGCCCCGCCCGCGGTCTCGCCCGGCCGCTCAGCGGACCACCAGCACCGAGCAGTGGTCGAGCTCGATGATCCCCTCGAGCTCGATGTCCGCGCCGGCCTCGACCGCACCCCGGCGCGGCCAGACGATGGTCGATCCCGGGTGCCGCCGGGCGATCTCGGCGAGGGTCCGCCGGCCGGCCTCGGGCCGGATGAGGCGCGCCTCGATGCCGGTGCCGGCCAGCGCCTCGCGGATTCGAGACTCCGCCGCGCGCGCCGCCGCCGGATCGCCCGGCAGCAGCACCGCCAGCGGTCGCCGGGACGCCGCGGCGAGCGCGGCTGCCGCGCGCAGCGCGTGCGCCGACTCGGTGTCCGCGCGCCAGGGCAGGATGACCTCGGCGCCGGTTGCGGCGGGTCCCGTGCGCAGGCACAGGACCGAGGCGCGCGCGCCGGCCACGAACGGGCGCAGCTGGCCGGCGAGCGCAGTTTCCTCGACCACCACCAGGTCGCCTGCCTCGCCCGCGGCGGCGATCAGCGCCCGGCCGGCGAGCTCGCGCACGACGCGGAACGACCACGGCACCGGCGCCTGCTCGGCCAGGCGCGCGACCATGGCGCGCATCTCGCCCGAGGCGCGGCGCAGCAGCCGCTCGACCGTCGCCCGGTCGACGCCGCTCGACAGCGGCCCCGCCCCGGCCAGGCGCGTGAACGGTAGCGCGCTCATGTTGAGCAGGTTGAGGTCCTCGATAAACAGCCCGACCAGCTCGGCCTGAAAGCGCGCCGCGAGCGCCGCCGCGGCATCGAGCGCGCCGCGGCTGGCGGGGCGCGCGTCGAGCGCCACCACCACCCGGCGATAGCCCTCGCGCGGCTCAGCGCTCGCCATCGTCCCGGTCCCGTTCGGGGATGGCGAAGGCGCGCCGCTTGTCGGCGTATTCGCGCAGCCGGTCGACCACGCGCCGGTTGATGGTGCCGTCCGGATAGCTGCCGTCGTCGCCGCGCCGGCCGGCGGCCACGCCGGTCAGGATCTCGATCCCCTGGTCGACGGTCGCCACCGGGAAGACGTGGAAGCGGCCCTCGGCGCAGGCGGCGACCACCTCCTCGCGCAGCATCAGGTGCTTGACGTTCGAGGCAGGGATCAGCACGCCCTGGCGGCCGGTCAGCCCGCGCGCACGGCACAGCTCGAAGAAGCCCTCGATCTTCTCGTTGACCCCGCCGATCGCCTGCACCTCGCCGTACTGGTTGACCGAGCCGGTGACCGCGAGCCCCTGGTCGACCGGCGCCTCGGCGAGCGCCGAGATCAGCGCATAGAGCTCGGTGGACGAGGCGCTGTCGCCCTCGACGCCGCCGTAGGACTGCTCGAACGCCAGGCTCGCGCTCAACGACAGCGGATAGTCGCCCGAGTAGCGGGCGGCGAGGAAGTTGGACAGGATCAGCACGCCCTTGGAATGGGTGGCGCCGCCGAGCTTGACCTCGCGCTCGATGTCGATCACCTCGCCGCGGCCCATGCGCACCCGGGCGGTGATCCGCGACGGCTTGCCAAACATGAACTCGCCGAGCTGCATCACTGCCAGGCCGTTGATCCGCCCGACCGCAGTGCCGTCGGTCTCGATCAGGACCGTGCCGCGCTCGATCTCCTCGCGCATCCGCTCCGACAGCCGGTCGAGGCGGCGCCGGCGCGCCTCGATCGCGGCGCGCACGTCGTCGGCGCCGATGGCGCGCGCCCTGCGCTTCGCTGCCCAGTGGTCGGCCTCGCACAGCATGTCGGTGACCTGGCGGATCAGCGTCGACAGCCGCTCGCCGTCGCCGGCGAGCCTGGCGCTCTCCTCGATCACCAGCGCCACCGCCTCGCGGTCGAGCGCCTTCAGCCCCGCCTTGCGCGCCTCGCTGGCGATCATGCGCGCATACATGAGCGTGGTGTCGTCGTCGCGCGGCATGCGGTTGTCGAAGTCGACCGCGACCTTGAACAGCTCCCCGAACTCTGGGTCATAGTACTGCAACAGGTAGTACAGCAACGGCTCGCCCATCAGCACCACCTTGACCCGGATCGGGATGTGCTCGGGCTCAAGCGAGACGGTGCTGATGAGGCTGAAGATCTGGCCCAGCGATTCGATCCGCACCTCGCCGGCGCGGAGCGCCTCCTTCAGCCCCTCCCAGGCATAGGGCCGCAACAGCAGCTTGCGCGCATCGAGCACCAGATAGCCGCCATTGGCGAGATGCAGCGCGCCCGGGCGGATCAGGCTGAAGTCGGTGACCAGGGTGCCGAGCTCGGCCATGTGCTCGACGCGGCCGATCAGGTTCTGGTAGCTGGGGTCGGGCTCCTCGACGATCGGCGCGCCGCCGTCGGCGCCGTGATCGACCAGCAAATTGACCTGGTAGCGCCTGAGCGAGGCGGACGCGAACGGCTGCGCCTGCGCCTGCGCCTGCGCCGCCGCCGCGGGCACGCCGCCGTCGCCGCCGTCGCGGAACAGCGCCGCGTTCGCGACCACGTCGCGCTGGACGCTGTTCAGGTGCTCGACCACCTCGTCGATGTCGCCATACTTGACCCTGAGCGCGTCGATCAGGTGGCCGACCGCGAACTCGGTCACCTCGCGGTTGAGCGCGCGCACCTTCTCGCGCGCCTGATGCAACAGCCGCGGCAGCTGCTGGAGCGCCGCCTGCAGCTGCTCCTGAAGCTCGCCGATGGTGCGGGTGATGCGCTCGCGCTCCTCGGCCGGGAGCTTGGCGAACACCTCGGGGTCGATCACCTCGTCGCCGCGCACCGGCGCAAAGCCCATGCCGAGCGGCGTGCGCACCAGTGCGATGCTGTTGTCGCGCGCGCGGCCCTCGATCTGCTCGAGCGCGGTCTGGTGCTGCTCCTTGACCTCGTCCTCGATCGCCTGGGCGCGGGCGCGATACTCGTCGGTCTCGAAGGTCGAGCGGATCGCGCTGCGCAGGTCCTCGACCAGGCGGTCCATGTCGGCGCGGAACGCGCCGCCGCGCCCGGGGGGCAGCGAGATCGCGCGCGGCTTGCCCGGGTCGTCGAAGTTGAACACGTAGACCCAGTCCTCGGCCACCGGCTCGTGCGCGGCCTGGACCTCGATCGAGCTTCGCACCACCTCGCGCAGCCCGGTATCGGCGGGCCCGAAAGCGAACATGTTGAAGCCGGGGCGGCGGATGCCGATGCCGAAGGCGAGCGCCTCGAGCGCGCGCGGCTGGCCGATCACCTGCTCGAGGCCGGCGAGCTCGCCGGTGGTCCGGAACTTGAGCAGGGACCGGTTGCAGCGCCGCCTGAGCGCCGCCGGCTTCAAGGGCTTGGGCCGCGCCATGCAGTCTGCTCCTCGTCGCTAGCCGGGGCATCATGTGGGACCGCGCCGCGCTGTCAAGCGAGACCGGGCGCGCCGCGCACGCATCACTGATCTGCATCAAGGACTGGCAATCGGGCGCCGCCTAACCATGTCGGCCGGTGCGGAAACGCAATCCGATCGTTTCATCCAGGAGGAGTCGCCATGGCAACACGATTGCCGTCCCTCTGGGGCCGCTCGTGGCTGACGGGCGAAGGCCGCGACGAGCCCTTTGCCGCTATCCACCGCGACATCGACCGCATGCTCGACGACTTCACCCGCGGCTGGCGCCTGCCGGCGGTGGCAGGCCGCGCGCCGATGCTCGCGCCGGCGGTCGACGTGAGCGAGACCGAGGATGCGATCGAGGTCAGCGCCGAGCTTCCCGGCATCGCCGAGAAGGACATCGAGGTCGAGGTGGCCGGCAACACGCTGACCATCAAGGGCGAGAAGAAGGAGGAAAAGGAGGAGAAGAAGAAGGACTACCACCTGGTCGAGCGCACGTTCGGCTCGTTCCAGCGAACCCTGCCGATGCCCTTCGACATCGATCCCGACCGGATCAAGGCCAACTTCGCCGACGGCGTGCTGACGGTGAGCGTGCCCAAGCCGGCGGCGGCCAAGGAGAAGGTCAAGAAGATCAAGCTGACGCGCGGCTGAGCCGCGCGCCGCGGCCCGCCGGACGGCCTCTCCCCTCCGCCGGCGGGCCGCCGCTGCGCCTTGATTCGGGCGCCCGCCCGGCGTCTGCTGCGCCGACCGTGACGGGGCACGGCGCGGCAGGCGGAGGCACGGGCGATGGGCGGACTCTCGACTCAGGAGGCCGGCGGCGGGCGGCTGGAGCAGGCGTTCGCGGCCGAGGAACGAGCCGGTCTCAGGCTGGCCGCGGTGGGCCGCGCGGCGGCGCTGGCGGTGATCGCGATCTGGCTGCCGATCGCGGTGCCGACGCCTGCGGTCTATTACATCGAGGCGGTGGTCCTTGCCATCGCCGCGAGCGGCCTGGCCAACTGGCGGTTGGCCACGCGCTATCCGCGGCAGCGTTGGCTGGGCTACGCCTTCGCCGCGCTCGACGCCGCGCTGACCGCCGCCGGACTGGTGCTGGTTCCGGCGGCGGTGATCGGCGACTGGCCGGCGCAGATGACGCTCCGCAACGGCACCTTCGACTACTACTTCGTTTACCTCGCCCTGGTCGCGCTGAGCTACGCGCCGCGGCTGATGCTGTGGGCGGGCGCGTGCTCTGCGCTCGCCTGGGTGCTGGCGGTGCAATGGGCCCTCGCCCAGCCCGGCACGCGGCTCGACCAGCCGGCGGAGATGTGCGGAATTATGTAGCAAGCACACCTAGTGCCAGGGGACTCGGCAACAATGCGATTTTCGGGCATCCTCGCCGGTCATGAATACAAGCCATACGGCCAAGCTGGCGGCTGGCCGTATCCTGAGCATTTTCTTTGTAGTGGGCGGCTGGCTAATAGCTGGCGGCAGAGCCGTGCTCGACTTGATCGGCTACGCGACGTTGGGGGAAGATGCCAAAATCGCCGAAGGTTTATTGGCGCGATTCCTCGATTGGCTGATATCGCTCCCATGGTGGGCACCATGGGGATTCGCGCTAACAGCAACGGTTTTGCTCATCTGGGCTTCATGGCCCAAAAGTGCCGCTACTTCATCTTTGGCAACGACGCCTACTCAGCCTGATCCGCCTGCCGCCACTATTGCGGCAATCACCGATCTAATTAAACAAATCCGTTTACAAGAAAAGCAAAACCTAACTCGCCGTGACACTGAAAAAACATCAGATGAAAACAAGTATGATGCACAAGGTTTAGGTTATTTAATTCTATTGCAACAGGTCGGAACTAATATTCTCCATAAATGGGGCTTTAAGAATGATGTGGAATATGGAATATGGGTGCATCAACAGGATGGATGGATTAAGAATGCGGAATATGTATTAAGGAAATATTTCAAAGATGAGGATTATAATTGGTTTTCTACATTAGGCGTCTTTGACGCGCCTAGTTGCCAGAATCCATATAATGCTGATCATAGCCACAAGTATAGTATGCATTGGGAACGGTTGAGAAGAATAGGGAAA
>DASWHU010000011.1:0-6436 GCA_036398035.1 Alphaproteobacteria bacterium
GGCAGCCAGACGATGAAGCGGGCGCCGGCGGCCGTGCCGGGCCCGTCCCCGCGGCGGTTCTCGGCGCGGATGGTGCCGTGATGGGCATCCACGATCTGCTTGGAGATGCTCAGGCCCAACCCTGAGTGGGTACCGAACTTCTCGCCCGAGGGCCGCTCGCTGTAGAAGCGCTCGAAGATGGCGCCGGTCTTGCCCTCGGGGATGCCCGGGCCCTGGTCCTCGACCGTGACCACGGCGCCGTCGCGCCGGCGCTCGAGCCGCACGGTGATGGCGCCGGCGGGCGGGCTGAACGAGATCGCGTTGTCGATCAGGTTGCGGAACACCTGGGCCAGGCGGTCCTCGACCCCGCGCACGTCGATCGCGCCCGCGGCCGCGACCTCGAGCGTGATCTCGGGCCCGGTGCAGGCGTCGCGATAGAGCGAGACCAGCGCCTCGAGCAGCGCGGCGAGGTCGACCGGCGCCATGGTCGCGCGCGACAGCTCGGCATCGAGCCGCGAGGCCGCCGAGATGTCGCTGATCAGCCGGTCCATGCGCTCGATGTCGTCGGCGAGGATCGACAGCAACCGCTCGCGGGTCGCCGGGTCGTCGATGCGGGCGATGGTATCGACGGCGCTGCGCAGGCTCGACAGCGGGTTCTTGAGCTCATGCGCCACATCGGCGGCGAAGCGCGCGATCGCGTCGAGCCGCCAGTGCAGGGCATCGGTCATCGCCCGCAGCGCCACCGACAGCTCGCCGACCTCGTCGTCGCGCCGGCTCAAATCGGGCAGCTCCTCGGGCCCGCCGCGGCCGCCCGCCACCCGTTCCGCGCCGGCGGCGAGCTGGCGGATCGGCCGGGCGATGGTGCCGGCGAGGTACAGCGACAGCAGCACCGTGATCGCGACCGCGAGCGCGCACAATTTAAGGATGTCGCCGCGCACGCTGCGCACCTTGGCGTCGATGTCCTCGGTGCCTGCGGTCAGCATCAGCGCGCCCTGGACCGCCTTGAACCGGCGCACCGGCACGGCGACGTTGAGCACGATCTTGCCGTCCGAATCGCGGCGCGCCTCGGCGTCGATGTCGCCGTGCAGCGCGTGGACCACCTCGGCGTAGTGCTCGGCGCGCTGGTAGCTGCCCTCCACATAGTGCGGCAGGTCGCCCATCAGCAGCCGGTCGACCGTGTCCGACAGCGCGTCGACCAGCGGGTCGAGGCGGCCGGGAAGCTCGGGCGGCGGCAGCTCGCGGATGCGCACCCCGGCGCTGGCGCTCGACAGCCGCCGGCTGTCGACCAGCAGCTCGCCGTCGTTGCCGAACAGCCGCGCGCGCGTCTTGAGCGGGGTGATCAGGCGCTGGAGAAGCTCGCCCGCGACCGCCGGATCCATGCCCTGGAGCGCGGTCGGGTCGCGCGGCAGCGCGGCCTCGCCGAGCGCGCCGGCGACGATCAGGCCCTGGGTGACCAGCGCTTCCAGCCGGCCCTCGATCAGGCCGCGCTGGTACTGGTCGAGATAGAACACGCCGCCGACGACGATGCCGAGGGCGAGCAGGTTGACCGCCAGGATGCGCTGGGTCAGCGCCGAGAACCGGCGCCGCGCGCGGCGCGCCGGGCGGCCCTCGCCCGGCCCGCCGTCCTGGGGCTTGGGGCGCGCCTTCACCTCCGGCACCGGCGCCGGCACGCGCGCCGCGCGCCCGCCGGCACGGCTGCGCGCGCGGCTGCGCTCAACCCTCGCTGTATCGGTAACCGATGCCATAAAGCGTTTCGATGTGCGCGAAGTCGGCATCGACGTCGCGGAACTTGCGGCGCATGCGCTTGATGTGGCTGTCGATGGTGCGGTCGTCGACATAGACCTGGTCGCCGTAGGCGGCATCCATCAGCTGGTTGCGGCTCTTGACGTGGCCCGGGCGGGTGGCGAGCGCTTGCAGGATCAGGAACTCGGTCACCGTCAGCTGCACCTCCCGGCCCTTCCAGGTGCACAGATGGCGCGCCGGGTCGAGCACCAGCTCGCCGCGGCGCAGCACCGGCGGCTGGCCCTCCGCCGCGCCGTCGGCCGGCGCCTGGCCGAGCTCGACCCGGCGCAGCAGCGCCCGGATGCGCTCGATCAGGAGCCGCACCGAGAACGGCTTGGTGATGTAGTCGTCGGCGCCGAGCTTGAGGCCCAGGAGCTCGTCGACCTCGTCGTCCTTCGAGGTCAGGAAGATCACCGGCACCGTGGATTCGCGGCGCAGCCGGGTCAGCACCTCGTGGCCGTCCATGCGCGGCATCTTGATGTCGAGCACGACCAGATTCGCCGGCTCCTTGAGCAGGCCGTTGATCGCGCGCTCGCCGTCGGTATAGGTGCGGGTCTGGAAGCCCTCGGCGTCGAGGGCGATCGACACCGAGGTGAGGATGTTCTGGTCGTCGTCGACGATCGCGATGGTCGGTTTCACGCCTCGTCCCTCACGCGCAGCCCGCCGGGCCGCGGGCGCCGCCCGCGACCGTCCCGTGCCACCATATGGTGTCGGCCCGGGGATTGTACACGCGCGCCCCCGATGCGGGTTTTGCCGCCCGCCGAGACGCGCTAGGGTCGGCCCGGGATGAACGGGAGCGAGATGACCGCAACGGTGGCGGCACAGGCGCGCCGGCTGGTGCGGGCGTGCGACCGGGCGGCGCTGGCCACCGCCCAGCACGACGCCGACGGCTGGCCCTACGCCTCGCTGGTGATGTGCGCCTCGGACTTCGCCGGCGCGCCGCTGATGCTGCTGTCGGACCTCGCCGAGCATGTCCGCAACCTCAAGCGGGACGGGCGCGCGGCGCTCTTGTTCGACGCCACCGCCGACCTCGACGAGCCGCTGGCCGGGGCCCGCCTGACCGTGCTCGGACGCATCGAGCGGTGCGCCGAGCCGGCGGCGCGCGCGCGCTACCTGGCACGCCACCCCTCGGCCGCGGGCTACGCCGGTTTCGCCGACTTCGGCCTGTGGCGCCTCGAGCCGGTGCGCGCGCACCTGGTTGCCGGCTTCGGCGCCATCCATTGGGTCGACGGCGACGCACTTCTGGTCGATGCGGCCGGGGCCGAGGCGCTGGCCGCCGCCGAGGGCGAGATCGTCGCGCACATGAACACCGACCACGGCGACGCGCTGTCGGCCTATGCCGCGGGCCTGTTGGGCCGCGGCGGCGGCGGCTGGACCATGACCGGGATCGACCCCGAGGGCCTCGACCTCAGGCGCGGGGCGGAGACCGCGCGCATCGCCTTCGCCGCGCCGGTTGACGGGCCCGGGGCGGCGCGCGCCGAGCTGGTGCGCCTGGCCGGCGTTGCGCGCGCCGGGCTGGCCGGCGACGGCGCCGCCGGCGGCGCCCGATGACCGAGCCGGTGATCGTCGACTACCGGTCGTTTCGCCCGCGTATCGGTCGCGGCGCGCGCTTCGGCGAGGGCAGCGCGCTGATCGGGCGGGTGACTCTCGGCGAGGGCGTCACGCTCGGCCGGCTGACGACCCTTCGCGCCGACGGCGAGCGCATCGACGTCGGCCGCGGCTGCACCTTCCTCGACCGCGCCACCGTCCACATCTCGGACGGCCTGCTGCCGAGCGTGGTCGGCGACCGGGTCACGGTCGGCCGCTACGCGCTGGTCCATGCCTGCACCGTGGGCGATGACTGCGTGCTCGGCGACGGCGCGGTGGTCATGGACGCGGCGAGGCTCGGCGCCGGCGCGGTAATCGCCGCCGGCGCGCTGGTGCCGCCCGCCAAGGAGCTCGCCGGCGGCACGCTGTATGCCGGCAACCCGGCGCGCCCGGTGCGCGCGCTCGACGCCCGCGAGCGCGACGCGCTGCGCGCCGCGGTGCTTGCCGGCACGCCGGACGCAGCGCTCGGCGCCTGCGGCTTGCCGCCGCTCGACATGGCGCCGTTCGGCCCGCCGGGAGCGCTCGCCGGCCGGGCGCCGGCGATCGATGACGCGGCCTATTTGGCGCCGACCGCGCTGGTCGCGGGCGCGGTGTCGGTGGCTGCGCACGCCAGCATCTGGTTCGCCACCGCCTGCCGGGCCGAGGGCGCCGAGATCCGGATCGGTGCGCGCAGCAACGTCCAGGACAACTCGATCCTGGTCGCGCGCGACGGCGGCGACATCGTCATCGGCAAGGACGTGACCGTCGGCCACAACGTCCGCATGGGCGCCTGCCGGATCGGCGACGGCTGCCTGATCGGCATGGGCTCGGAGATCGGCGACGGCGTGGTGGTCGAGGACGGCGGCGCGATCGGCGCCCGCGCCCTGGTCGCGCCCGGCACCGTCATCGAGGCGGGCTGGATCTGGGCCGGCCGCCCGGCGCGCGCGTTCCGCCCGCTCAAGCCCGAGGAGGTCGAGTTCTTCAGCCGCGGCACCGCGGTCTATGTCGGCTACGCCGCGACCTATCTCGCCGAGGCCCAGAACGTCGGCAAAGACGAGCACAGCGATCGGTAACGTTGCGCCTTCAGACCGGCAAGACTCCGAACGCATTCGTTGGTCGTGATACAGGCTGTGGCAGCAAACCCAACCACGACTGTCCTCTGCCGACCAGACCTGCACCGGGCCTGGCCGGACTTGCCGCGAACAGATGCGCTCATCGACAGGCGAAGTGGCGACGCGCGCCCGTCCGAAGCCGAGCTCCGTTCAATAGGCGCGAATCTGTCCCGTCTCGATCACGCGCAGCTGAATGCCGTCCAAGTCGGAGGGGATGGGGTCGTCCATAGCGACCATCGGGGCCCGGATATAGACCTCGATAACCGGCTCTCCCGAATCGTCAACCGCAAGCCCGGTTCCGAGGACGCCCCGACGACGAAGCAGTTCCGGCGTGTGTCTCTCCTGGACCTCGCGCGCCCGTTCCACACCCAGATCGGTGGAACTGCTGCGACCCGGAGGACCGCCTCCCCCTGGTCCTTTGCCACCACCACCACCGCCTCCGCCTCCGTCGCCCGCGTCAAAGCATGCCGAGTCGCAACCCAACGGGGCGACGGCAAGGGCCGACGCCACGTCCTCGAACCTGTTGAAGAAAGTGGTATTGGTGCCGCCGGCAAACAGCAGTCCGACCGGTGCGGGAAAATCATCGCAGCCGTCGGGAGGGTTGTCCACGCACTCGACAACCAATGACCCCGAATCGCCCGGCGCGCTGAACGAGCCGTCGACGCGCACCTGATTAACGAACTGGGCCACGTTCGCGGGATCGCTGCACGGCTCGTCGTAACATACGAGCACGGTCACGTTGACTGCGGCTACCGTGCCAACCGTATGGCCGGTCGTGCGACCGCTCTTTTGCACTTCCATGCCCAGATTGGCGGACTTGGCGGCAGTCCCAATAAAGCCGATGTCGAGAACTTCACCGTCAGGATTCACTTGGCCGCCCTCGAAGGACGCAACGGCTGCATCGACGGTGTTGTTGCTGCACTTCATGAACAGCGGCCCGACGGCCTTGCAGAACTTGATCGGGACGTAGTTGCTCAAGTGACCGACGGTGACATAGTCCGCCGACTCCGTCGAGCAGTCGTTGTCCAGCAGCGCCGGATGGACGATCGGCTCGCCCGGAAACAGCGCGTTGGGATGAGCGAGCACATGATAGTTGCTAAGAATGTGAGGATTTCCGTTGGCGTCCTCGACGCCTCCGCCGAGGGTGCCGGCGTAGCAGTATTCGATCCCGTCAATGACCACACCGGCTTGGGTGCTGCCTGAAGTGCCAAGCAGTACCGGCGGACTCTGCTCACCAGTATGAGGAACGGAGTCGGCACGGATCCCGGTGGGCGCGACGACGCAAGCTGCCATCGCAACGGACAGCAAAACCCTTTTGCCAATGCACGACATCACTTTACTCCATCGGACCCGCTGGGCAGCGGACGCTTGCCACGACGACCGAAACCGTCCGCGCCGCATCCAGATCGGTTGTTAACATGGCACAAGCAACGCTCTCTTGCCGGTCCGGAGCCCATTTCCGGGTCCGGACGCCGCAGATGGCCGTTTCAGGCCGACCTCGCTTCCCATTATTAATACAATTAACCACATCACCCCCGGCCTTGCATAATGCAAATAGACTATTGCGCCATCGGCCGGGGCCCTTCGCCAACCGGCAGGATAGGTGCCAGCGGGAATCGGTTCGGCTCTTGTCTCAGCTCGCGAACAGCAGCTTCTCGCGCTGGAACAGGCGCACCGCCTGCCAGAAGATCAGCGCCGTCAGCGCGAGGGTCACCGCCGCGCACAGCGCGATCTGGCCGAGCGGCACCGCGAGCCCCCCGACCAGCTGGTTGAACTGGGCGAGCTGGCCCATCAGCGGCACCGACGCGACGCCGAGCGTCGATCGCAAGGGCGAGAACACCATCACCATCCCCGGTAGCGCCGGCACCAGCGGCAGCAGCCCGAGATAGATCTGCGCCTCCTTCATCGACCGCGAGGCGAGCGCGATGGCGATCTGGAACGCCACCGCCAGCGCCATCAGCGGCACCGCGATCGCGAAGATGGTCAGGAACGCGCCG
>DASWHU010000012.1:0-3836 GCA_036398035.1 Alphaproteobacteria bacterium
GAGAACGGCCACGCGCTCATCCCCGACCGTCCGGGCAGCGGCATCGACTGGGACGAGGCCGCGGTCAAGCGCTACCAGGTCCCCTCGTAGAGCGCATCGGCGCGATGTTCGGCGTCGGCAAGGTCGCGGCGAGCGGGATCAAGCTGGTGGCGGGCACCGAGCACGGCCCGATGCGCAGCTCGATACCGGCCTCGACCATCAGCAGCGCGGCATCGGCGGGGATATGGCCGCAGATGGCGAGCGCAGGGGCCTGTGCCCGGATCAGGTCGACGACGTGCGCAATGTTGCCGCCCGTATTCCGCACCCATACGGGCGCGGCCACCAGTGGCTCGACCACCATCACCCACGGCGCCAGACCGAAGAACGGCGATAGGCGTGCATCCAGACGGTTAGCGCCGACCGTCAACACTACCGGCGACGGCATGGGCGGTCAGCCCCGCCCGGCGAACAGGTTGTGGTTGGCTCGCATAACGAAATCTGACGCCAAGCGCTTCCGTCGCGCTCTGATCGAGATTAAAGTCGCGACCTGGCCAGGGCGCCGAAGGGGCACGGCGTGCGGGGTCTAGGGGGCGGAGAGGGAGACTTGACGGCAATGGCGAAGCCAAACAGCCGCACCGTCCTGAAGTCGCAGCTGGCGAGCCCGTGCAGCGCCTGCCCGGTGCGCGATTGGGCGCTGTGCCAGGCGCTGCCCGAAGGCGATCTCGCGGTCGTCGAGCGGTTCATGACCGGCCACCGGACGTTGTCTCCCGGCACCGACTTCTACCATCAGGGCGAGCCGAGCGAAGAGCTGTTCACCGTTCTCGAGGGCTGGGGCTTCCAGTACCGCCTGCTCGAGGACGGGCGGCGCCAGATCGTCCGCGTCCTGCTGCCCGGCGACTTCGTCGGCTTCCAGCCCGACCTGTTCGCGCCGGTCGCGCACAGTGCCCAGGCGCTGACCGAGATGCGGCTGTGCATCTTTCCGCGCCAGAACCTCCTCGACCTGTTCCGCGACCAGCCCCAGCTCGCGCTGCGCCTGACCTGGATGCTGGCGCGCGACGACAGCCGCGCCCAGGACTGGCTGGTCAACGTCGGCCGCCGCTCGGCGCGCGAGCGCGTCGCCCATTTGCTGCTCGAGCTGTATTACCGCGTGCGCATGCGTGCCGAGGAGCCGCTCGGCTCGAGCATCCCGCTGCCGCTGACCCAGGAGCACATCGGCGACGCGCTCGGCCTGACCTCGGTGCACGTTAACCGGACGCTGCGCGACCTGCGCCAGAGCGGCCTGCTGGTGGTGTCCAACCGGGTGCTCAACATCGTCGACCCCGACGGCCTGGCCGAGGTCGCGGGCTTCGATTCCGAAACGCTCCAGTATCTGCAGCCGTAACCGCCGCGCGCCTTACGAATCGGGCGCCGTGTCGGTCGCCGGCTCGATCCGGAGGCCAAGCGCCGACTCCGCCGCGGCCACCACCCCCGGGTCGAGCGGCGGCGGCGCCACGTCGATGCCGCGGCCGAGCTGGGCCGTGACCTCCTCCAGCACCTGCACCCGGGCGGTCCACTTGTGGTCGCCGGCAATCACCGTCCACGGCGCCTCCCGGGTCGAGGTGCGGTCGAACATGTCCTCGTACGCCGTCTTGTAGGCGTCCCAATGCGCCCGGTTGCGCAAGTCGTCGGCGGTCAGCTTCCAACGCTTGAACGGGTTGTGCAGCCGCTCCTGGAACCGGCGCAGCTGCTCGTCGGGCGTGATGTGCAGGAACAGCTTCGCCAGCCGCACGCCGTCGGCGAGCAGCAGGTGCTCGAACTGGTTGATCTCGTCATAGGCGCGCTGCCAGGCGGCGGCCTCGACCAGCTCGTCGACGCGCTCGACGAGGACCCGGCCGTACCACGAGCGGTCGAACACGGCGATGGTGCCGGGCGTCGGCAGGCGCGCCCAGAAGCGGTACAGGTAGTGGCGCCCCTGCTCGTCGGCGCCCGGCGGGCCGATCGGCCACACCTTGGTGCCGCGCGGGTCGAGGCGCGCGGTCAGCCGGCGGATCGCGCCGCCCTTGCCCGACGCGTCCCAGCCCTCGAACACGATCACCCCGCGCAGGCCCTGGTGGAAATATGCCTGCTGGAGCGCGAGCATGTCCTTCTGCGCTTGGCTCTCGCGCGCCAGATAGTCGTCCTTCGACTTGAACCGGCGGCGCATCGCCACCTTGTCCAGTCGAAGCTTCTTGCGCGAGAGCTCGATCCGCTCTCGGGCCATGGCGAGGTCGCGGGCCGATCAGTAAGCCGGCGCGCCGGTCACGGCCGGTAGCTGACCTCGATGCGCTCGTTGTCGCCCCACGGGCCGCACTTGATCGACGTGTCGCCCGCGCCCGTCGCCACCCATCCGGGCGGCAGCAGGTTGCGGTCGATGGTCGGGTTGAGGCAGACCATCGCCGTCCGCCCCGGCGCGGAGTTGCGCAGGTCGACCCATTGCCAGCTGGCATAGGCGTTGGTGCCGCAGTCGAAATTGCGGCTCTTGGCCACCACCGCCCAGCCGCGCGGCGCGCTCTGGTCGGCGCACAGCGTGGTCGTCCCGGCCATCTGTGCGCCGGGCGCCATTTGCGCGCAGCCGCCGACGGTCGCGACGCATAGGCCCGCAACCAGCAGTGCCCGTCTCGCGCCGTCCCTGGCGCGTGCCGGAAGCTCGGAACTCATGGCGTGCCCCCATTTGCTTATGATTTGCCGTGACGTGCCGTGCGCACGCAGGTGGCCCGGACATCTCGGTTGCCGCATCTTAGGCGAAAGCCCGACCGGCGAGAAACCCAACAATTGCGGCCCCGGCGGCGGCGGCTCGTCAGGCGCGCCGGGCGGGCTCGAACGCCTGCCGCCAGGCGTCGAGCGCCGGGCTTGGGCCGCGCAGGCAGCAGAGCTGGCGGAGCGCGACCCTGCGCGCGGTGCGCTCGGCGCGCGCCATCGGCTCGCCGGGCACGGGCGGCGGCGCGCCGCGCGCGATCGCGGCCTCGGCGTTGCGCTTGGCGGCGAGCGCGGCCGGCGCTCCCCATGCCGCCAGCATGTCCTGGAACGCGGCGTGGGCGGCGCGGTCGAACGGCCGCGGCCGGCCGGCCGAATCGGTCACCGGGTTGGGCGGGTAGGCGATCAGCGGCGCGACCATGCCGCCCGGCACCGGGATGTTGGCCGAGTGGTCGCGCCCGGCCGCGAGCAGCCTCGGCAGCAGGTGGGTATGCGGCCCGTCGGGGGTGCGCTCGGAGGCGATTCCCTGGTAGACCTCGATCCGACCGAGGGCCGAGGCGAACACCCGGTGCGGGCTGCGGGCGAGGATCGCGGCCATCGCCCGGTGGCTGGGGTCGAGCAGCGACCGCCCGGCCGAGGCGCGCAGGATCGCGATCAGCTCCGCATCGCCGGTGCGCACGCAGGCGCGGACCGCGGCCGAGCCGACCCCCATGTCGAACAACACTGCGTCCCGGTCGCGCGCGCACACCGCCTCGCCGTCGGGGCCGATCTCGGTCAGCGTCTCCGGCTCGCCCTGCGCTGCGGCCGCGGGCAGGCAGAAGGCAAGCCCGTGCCGCCAGCGCGCCGGGTCGCGCGACAGCGTCTCGTAGGCGAGCGGCACCACGTCCTGGGTGAGCGTGATCCGGATCGCCCCCAGGCGGCCCGCCACCTCGCCGCCCTCAGGCCCGAGCCGGACCTCGGCGCCGTCGCCGGGCATGCGCGCGAACTCGGCGATCGCCCCATAGCGGCCGAGGCTCCAGCCCCAGCCGTCATCGGCGAGCCCGCGCCGGACCAGCGCCGCCGCCGACATCCCGTTCCGCTCCGCGCCGTCCATGACCTCCCGCTCCTGGCTGCGATACGCTTCGATTATAACGCGGCCATGCCGA
>DASWHU010000013.1:0-8218 GCA_036398035.1 Alphaproteobacteria bacterium
CGGCGGCGCCTCGCCCGGCATCGAGCCGAACGCGGCCAACAGCTTCACCCACAAGACGCTGTCGGGCTCGTTCCACGTCCGCAACCGCTATCTCGAGCGCCTGCTCGAGGAGCGCGGGCGCAACGACGCCGACGTGTGGTCGTCGATCATCGCCCACGAGGGCTCGGTGCAGCACCTCGACTTCCTCGACGACGACGACAAGGCGACCTTCAGGACCGCGTTCGAGCTCGACCAGCGCTGGCTGGTCGAGCTGGCGGCCGACCGCGCGCCTTACATTTGCCAGTCGCAGTCGGTCAACCTGTTCCTGCCCGCCAACGTCCACAAGCGCGACCTGCACCGCATCCACTTCCTGGCCTGGAAGAAGGGGGTGAAGAGCCTCTACTACTGCCGCTCGAAGTCGCTGCAGCGCGCCGACGTGGTGGCGAGTCCGCACGTCGTGGCCGCGATGACGGAGCAGCCAGCCGCCGAGGCAGAGGAGTGCCTGGCGTGCCAATAAGAATTATTGTTGACGCGGCGAGTCATTCGATGCTCATGCGGCATCGTGTTTGGCGTATCGTCGAAAAAATTTGTGTAGGGGCATTGATTGTCCTCATCGTGCAGTCGGAAGGTGGCACAATTGCTTTGATCGGGAAGGAAGGCGGCACATTCCGAATTGTTCATCCTGCCGTTGCCGAAATCGAGTCGTTGCCCGCTTCGAGACTGAGTTATCAGCATCCAATCAGGGTCGAAGAAGTGACCGTTTCTACTTATGCGTCTTCAACTTCATCGTTTAAGGCGTGATGTCGCTGTTGGACGCGAGCCCGGTCTACAAGCCGTTCCACTACCCGTGGGCATACGACGCCTGGCTCATCCAGCAGCGCATCCACTGGCTGCCCGAGGAGGTGCCGCTGGCCGACGACATCAAGGACTGGCACCGCCACCTGGCGCCCGAGGAACGCAACCTGCTGACCCAGATCTTCCGCTTCTTCACCCAGTCGGACGTCGAGGTCAACACCTGCTACATGAGGCACTACGGGCGGGTGTTCCAGCCGACCGAGGTGCAGATGATGCTGGCCGCGTTCTCCAACATGGAGACCGTGCACATCGCCGCCTACTCGCATCTCCTCGACACCATCGGCATGCCCGAGAGCGAGTACTCGGCCTTCCTCCACTACAAGGAGATGAAGGACAAGTACGACTTCATGCGCCAGTTCGGCACCGCGACCAAGGCCGACATCGCCACCACGCTCGCCACCTTCGGCGCCTTCACCGAGGGCCTGCAGCTGTTCGCGAGCTTCGCGGTGCTGCTCAACTTCCCGCGCTTCAACAAGATGAAGGGGATGGGCCAGATCGTCTCCTGGTCGGTGCGCGACGAGACCCTGCACACGCACTCGATGATCCGCCTGTTCCACACCCTGATCGAGGAGAACCCGGAGATTTGGACCGACGCGCTGAGCCGCAACCTGTACCGGATCTGCGCCAGCGTGGTCGACCACGAGGACGCGTTCATCGACCGCGCCTTCGAGCTCGGCCCGGTCGAGGGACTGGGCCCGGACGACGTCAAGAGCTACATCCGCTACATCGCCGACCGGCGCCTGATGCAGCTTCACCTGCAGCCGATCTATCGCGTGGCGCGCAATCCGTTGCCGTGGCTCGAGCACCTGCTCAATGGCGCCGAGCACACCAACTTCTTCGAGAACCGCGCCACCGAATACTCTCGCGCCGCTACCCAAGGTACCTGGGAAGAGGCGTTTGACTAGCCGCGTCGCCCGCTACCCTCCCGGCGGGCGCGCGGCCTTTGTTTTCCTCCCTGATCCGATCGGCCGCGCCGGTTGCGGCGGAGAACGCTTGAGTACCGGCCGGGGGCCCTCATAATCCCGGGACGTTGGCGGAGCAGGAGTGGCGCATGCAGCCGATGCAGGGAATCCGGGTGCTCGAGTTCGGCGACGGCGTGGCGGTGGCGATGACCGGCCTGATCCTCGCCGAGGCCGGCGCCGAGGTGATCAAGGTCGAAAGCCCGCGCTCGGGCGCCGCGGCGCGCGCCGGCGAGCCCCGCCTCGGCGCGGTCGCCCTCGACTTCGCGCTGCTCAATGCCGGCAAGAAGAGCGTCGCGGTCGACCTCGACGCGGACGGCGCCGCGGCCCGCCTGCGCCCGTTGCTCGCCAGCGCCGATGTCCTGATCGACGGGCTGAGGCCCGGGACCATGGGCGAGCGCGGGCTCGACTACGACGCGGTCGCGGCGGTCAACGACCGGCTGCTGTACTGCTCGCTGAGCGGCTGGGGACAGGACGGCCCGCTTGCCCGGGAGGCCGGGCGCGATCTCAACTATCTCGGCGCCACCGGCCTGCTGCGCCTCGGCGCCGACGAGACCGGCGCCCCGGTGCTGCCCCCGGCCGAGATCGCCGACATCGCCGCCGGCGCCTATCCGGCGGTGATCAACATCCTGCTCGCGCTGATGGCGCGCGCGCAGTCGGGCAAGGGCGCGCGGCTCGACCTCGCGATCTGCGACGGGCTGTTCGCGCTCGCCTACTGGGCGATCGGGCGCGCCGAGCTGACCGGGCGCTGGCCGGTGCCGGGCGGCGAGACCCTGACCGGAGGCTCGCCGCGCTATCAGCTCTATGCCACCGCCGACGGCAGGTTCGTCGCCGTCGCCGCGCTCGAGCCGGACCATTGGGACAATCTGTGCGAGCGGCTCGAGCTCGACGAGGAGCTGCGCGACGACCAGCGCGACCCGGAAGCGACCCGCCAGGCGCTGGCAGCGATCATCGCCGCACGCACCGCCAGGTACTGGCACGACAAGTTCGAGAACCGGGACCTGTGCTGCTCGGTGGTCGAAACCTTGGAGCAGGCGCTGGCCAATCCCCAGTTCCGCGACCGCGGCCTGTTCGAGCGCAAGCTGCGCGCGGGCGGCCAGGCGATCACGGCCGTGGTGGTGCCGGTGGCGGCGAGCACCCGGGAATCGGATCGCGTCCGCGCGGCGCCCGCGCTCGGCGCCGACAATGCGCTGCTCGACCAGGCGTGATCTCGCGGCCTTACTCGACCGTTCGGTCCAAAAGCCCGCCCGCGCGGTGGCCGCGACCGTCGGCAAGGCCTGTGTGGCGGCCCCGGCCGGGCGTGCCGATTTGACTCGTCCGGCCGGCGGCAAGGGGCCATATTATAAGGATTAACGCTCCGATCGTTACTTGATCCGGCTCAGGAGGAATTCATGAAAGTCATTTTCCCGGCAGCCGTTCTCGCCTGCCTGCTCGCCGCCGGCACGGCGGTCGCCGACGAGGCGTCGAGCGCCACCTCGCTCCAGGTCATCGGGCCGCACCAGACCCGTGAGCTCGCCACCCAGACCGCCGGCCAGGTCTCGGCCGCGGCGGCCGAGGCCACCCGCCAGGCCCAGGCGGAGTCGGCGCAAGCCGGCGACGCGGACTCCACCACCCATACGGCAAGCACCCGATAGGCCGTCCGAGCCCGACCGGGCGCGCAGCCGCCGCGCCGGGGGCGACCGCGCTCCGTTTGCCGCGCTGTTGTAGAACTGCAACAGGGGCCTCGAATTTCCCGCCGGGACGGCGCTCAATTCCTGGCAAGTGTTTGACTGCACTGGTCTTGATCCTGTAGCAGATTACCTCAGCTTTACGGTCGCCGGCCGGCGGGGCGAGGCTGGTTGTACGCCGCGGTTTGACGCCCGAGTGACAGGGGTAGTCGATGTCGAATTTTCGCGCGATTGGGCTTGTCGCGGCCGCGGTGTTGGCCGCGTCGCCGGCATGGGCGACGTCCGATACGGAGGACAAGTCCCAAACCACCTTTCAGCAGGGCGAAAAGGTCATGGGGCCGCACCAGCTCCGGGTGCTCGGCGGCATGGTCGCGAACGGGATCGCCAACCGGGTAGGCGAGGCCACTCGCGGGACCGGCTTGGTCGAGCGGGCGGCCGGCGAGGAGCCCTCGACCGTGGCCGGCTCCGAGCCCGGCACCGGCCTGTCGGCCGGCGAGCAGATGACCGGCATGTCGGCCGGCAGCAATGCCGGGCGTCTCGGCATCTGGGTGTCGGGCGGCTGGACGCAGTACGAGGACGACCTGGCGTCGACCGCCTACCACGGCGACGCCTACAACGTGCTCGCCGGCGGCGATTACCAGTTCAACGACCGGTTCATCGCCGGTCTTGCGCTCGGTTACGAGTCGAGCGATGTCGACACGATCTTCAACAACGGCAACCTGAACAGCGACGGCTTCACCATCGCGCCCTATGCCGGCTACGTGCTGAACCGCTACTTCTCGATCGACGTCAGCGGCGGCTACAGCTGGATCGACTACGGGCAGCGGCGCACTGCGGCCGGCGGCACGGTGTCCGGCGAGAACGATTCCAACCGCTGGTTCGGGTCAGCCAACCTCAACGGCTTCTACGCCGTCGACCGGGTCGTCCTCAGCGGCAAGGTCGGCTACCTGTACACGGAGGAGGAGCAGGAGGGCTACGTCGAGAGCGACGGCACCGTGAACACGGCAAACACCGTCGATTTGGGCCAGCTCCGGGCCGGCGGCCAGGTCGGTTACGATCTCGGCAAGGTTCAGCCGTACGTCACCGGCAGCTACGTCTACGACATTCAGCACGAGCTGCTCAAGGTCGGCCCGGGTCAGGCTCAGCCGGCGAACGACCGCTCGGGCTTCGATGTCGGCGGCGGCATCCGGTTCGCGCTCAGCGACCGCGTCAGCGGCGGCATCCAGGGCACCAAGCATCTGGGCCGCGAGAATTTCGACTCGACCGCGGTGAACGGCAACCTGCGCATCAAGTTCTGATCCGCGGGTGGACGCGCGCGCAATCGAAGGGGCCCGGCGGCGATGCCGGGCCCCTTTGGCTTGTGCCTCGCTCGCCGCCCTGGCCGCGGCGCTCGGCGCCTGCTCTACCGGGCTCCTTGAGGACGGCCGCGACCGGGCCATCCGCATCGCCACCGACAACGGTTTCACGCCGGCCCATGTCGACGGCGGCCAGTTCACGCTGTTTTCCGCCTCGCGCGCCCGGCCCGGCGGCGGCGATCGGCTGGTGGTCTATGTCGAGGGCGACGGGCGGGCGTGGGCGAATCGCTACGTGCTGGCGTCCGACCCGACCCCGCTCGAGCCGATGGCGCTCAAGCTGGCGGCGCGCGACCCCGCGCCGCTGGTCGCCTACCTGGCGCGGCCGTGCCAGTACACCCGCGCCGAGGCCGACCGGGCATGCCCGTCGCGCTACTGGTCGGGCCACCGCTACGCGCCCGAGGTGATCGCGGCGACCGGGCGGGTCATCGACCACTACAAGTCGCTGCTCGGGGCGCGCGAGGTCGAGCTGGTCGGCTACTCGGGCGGCGGCGCGGTCGCCGCGCTGCTCGCCGCCGAGCGCGACGACGTGGTCGCGCTGACCACGGTGGCGGCACCGCTCGACCATCGGGCGTGGACGGCGCATCACGGCCTGAGCCCGATGGCCGGCTCGCTCAACCCGGCCGACTTCGCCGCCGCGCTCGCCAAGGTGCCTCAGGTGCACCTGGTCGGCACCGACGACTCGGTGGTGCCGCCGGCGGTCGCCGAGGCCTACCTGGCTCACCTGGGCGACCGCTCGCACAGCCGCCTGGTGCGCATCGAGGACTTCGGCCACACCTGCTGCTGGGAGCGCCGCTGGCCCGAGCTGCGCGCCGCCTACCACGCCTCGTGAGGGTGCGGCCGGCGGGCGCCGCTCACGGCGCGTCGCCGCTATAGACGTAGCGCACGGCGCGCGCCTGGACCTCGGCCACGGTCATCATCAGGCCGCCGAGGAGCAGGCTGCGCGACAGCCCGATCAGGCCGTGGTGCCAGGCGGCGGCGACCGCATCGGCGCCGACCGCCGCGGTCCAGGGCGCGGCCAGGACCTCAGGCGTGCCCAGCCACGCGGCCACGAACGCCGCCGCGGAGGCGGCGACCGCGCCCGTGCCCGCCCGCGACCACGCCGGCAGGCGCGCCGCCGCGGCCAGGTACAGCACCGCCAGCGGCGCGCCCTGGCTGACCAGCTCGAGGCGCGCATCGACCGGGCCGCCGAGCACCGCCGGGGCCACGGCCGCGACCCAGACCCGGTGCAGCCCCGCCATGTCGGCGAGGCCGAGCAGCGCGGCGACGGCCGCGGCCAGCCACCAGAACGGGTCCGCCCGGCGGTCGTAGGGGTAGCTCAGCGCCATCAGGGCCGCGAGCGCCGCCGCCGCCCACAGCTTGAGCACGTCGAAGCTCCAGGGGATGGTCGCCGGCCCGCCGAGCTCGAGGCTCGCCGGCCGCGGGTACTCGGGCGACCCGGTCGAAAGAAAGGCGCCGACCAACGCCAGGTCGGCAGCGACCAGGGCCAGCAGCGCGAGGCGAGCGGCGCGACGGGTGAGGTGGACCGGCACCCGCGCCAGCCGGTGCAGCGGCTGGACCTCGATCTCGCTGGGGTGCGCCGGGCGGCGCGGCAAAAGCGGCATGGCGCGTGCTATCGGACGCGCTCGGTGCCGGCGAAGCGGTCGCCGAAGGCGGCGACGGCCTCGAGCAGCGCCGCGCGCAGGCCGGGCTCCGAGGCGGCGTGGCCGCTGGCCTCGGCGATGCGCAGCTCGACGTTGCCCCAGGCGGCGGCGAGCCGCGCCGCGGTCACCGGCGGGCACAACAGGTCGTAGCGGCCCTGGGCGATGACGCCCGGTATCGCCGCCAGCCGCCGGGCGTCAGCGAGCAGCTGGCCGGGCTCGAGAAAAAAGTCGTGCTTGATGTAGTGCCACTCGACATAGGGGCTGCGCGGCGCCCTCGCGCCGGCCGTGGCGGTGGGGTCGTCGAGGCTCTCCGGCAGGCCGGCGGCGCCCGGGCGGAGCTCGGACAGCGCCCGCTCGTAGGCGCCCCAGGCGCGCGCCGCCGGGACGTGGATTCGCGCCTCCGCGTGCTCGAGGCGGGCGCCGTAGGCGGCCACCGGGTCGGCGCGCTCGGCCTCGGACAGGAGCCCGACGAAGCGCCGCCACAGCTCGGGCCAGAACCGCCGCGCCGCGCCGGCGAATGCCCACTCGGTCTCGTCGCGGCTGCCGAGGAAGACCGCGCGCAGCACCAGCCCCAGCACCCGGTCGGGATGGGCCTCGGCATAGGCGACGGCAAGCGTCGAGCCCCACGAGCCGCCGACCACCAGCCAGCGCTCGATACCGAGCGCGTCGCGCAGCCGCTCGATGTCGGCGACCAGGTGCTGGGTGGTGTTGTCGACCAGCGACAGCGCGGGCGTGCTCATGCCGGCGCCGCGCTGGTCGAACAGCACGGCGCGGAACCGCGCCGGGTCGAACAGGCGCGCATGGTCGCGCTGGCAGCCGCTGCCCGGGCCGCCGTGCAGCATCACCGCCGGCACGCCGTCGGGGCGGCCGAACTGCTCGAGATAGAGGCTGTGCCGCGAATCGACCTCGAGCCGGCGGCGGTCGAACGGCTCCACCGCGCGGTGCAGCTCGCCCGCCCCGGTCATGAGCTCGCCCGCAGGCGCGGCGCGCTGTCCGCGAACTGCAGCTCGGCGAGGCGCGCGTAGAGCCCGCCCTCGGCCATCAGCCGGTGGTGGCTGCCTGAGGCGACGATGCGGCCGCGGTCGAGGACCACGATGCGGTCGACGTTCTGGACCGTGGCCAGGCGGTGGGCGATCACCAAGGTGGTGCGCCCGGCCATCAGCCGCTCGAGCGCCTGCTGGATCAGCCGCTCGCTTTCGGAATCGAGCGCGCTGGTCGCCTCGTCGAGCAACAGCACCGCGGGATCGCGCAGCACCGCGCGCGCGATCGCGATGCGCTGGCGCTGGCCGCCCGACAGGCGCACGCCGCGCTCGCCGAGGAAAGTCGCGAAGCCGTCGGGAAGTGCGTCGAGGAAGCCGTCGGCGGCGGCGGCTGCGGCGGCGGCGCGGACCTCGTCGTCGCCGGCCTCGGGGCGGCCGTAGCGGATATTCTCCCAGGCATCGGCGGCGAACAGCACCGGCTCCTGCGGCACCAGCGCAAGGCGGGCGCGCAGCTCCGCCGGCGCGAGGTCGCACAGGTCGATGCCGTCGAAGGTGATGCGTCCGGCGTGCGGGTCGTAGAACCTGAGCAGGAGCTGGAACAAGGTGGTCTTGCCGGCGCCGGACGGGCCGACCAGGGCGACGCGCTCGCCGGGCGCGATGTCGAGCGTGAGCTCCGTGAGCGAGGCGGCGTCGGGGCGGCTCGGGTAGAAGAACGTCACCGCCTGAAAGGCGATCGCGCCCTGTGCCGGCTTGGGCAGCGGCACCGGATGCGCCGGCGCCGCG
>DASWHU010000014.1:0-10034 GCA_036398035.1 Alphaproteobacteria bacterium
GCGCGAGATCACGCCCGACGAGGTGCTGCTGTTCCGCTACTCGGCGCTCACCTTCAACGGCCACCGCATCCACTACGACTACCCGTACGTCACCGGCGAGGAGGGCTATGAGGGCCTGATCGTCCACGGCCCGCTCACCGCCACCCTGCTGCTCGACCTGGTCGGGCGAGAAGCGCCAGAGGCGCGCATCGCCGGGGTGCGCTTCCGCGCCCACCACCCGCTCTATGCCGGGCGCAAGCTCACCCTCGAGGCCGCGCCCGAGTCCGGCGCCATCGCGGCCTGGGCGCTCGATTCGGCCGGCCGTCTCGCGATGCACGCACGCATTGAGACGACCGGACACTGAAAAAAGGGGGAGGCTCGATCCATGGAGTATCGCAGGCTCGGCACCAGCGGCGTCACCGTGTCACGGCTGTGCCTCGGCACCATGATGTTCGGCGACCAGGCGGACGAGACGGCCGCGAAGCGCATCGCCGACATGGCGTGGGACGCGGGAATCAACTTCATCGACACCGCCGACGTCTATGCCGGCGGGGCGTCGGAGGAGGTCACCGGCAAGGTGATCCGCCGCCGCCGCGACCGCTGGGTGCTGGCGACCAAGCTCGGGCAAGCCGCGCGCGCGAACGATGCCAACGCCGGCGGGCTCAGCCGGCGCTGGATCACCGCTGAGCTCGAGGCGAGCCTGAAGCGGCTCGGCACCGACCATGTCGACATCCTCTACTTCCACCGCGAGGACCTCGCCTGCGCGCTGGAGGAGTCGCTGCGCGCGGTGGGCGATGCGATCCGCGCCGGCAAGGTGCGCTATCTCGGCCTCTCCAACTTCCGCGCCTGGCGCCACGCCGAGGTCGCGCGCCTGTGCGATTCGCTCGGCATGGACCGACCGGTGGCGAGCCAGCCCTACTACAACGCCTTCAACCGCATGCCCGAGACCGAGGTGCTCAAGGCCTGCCAGCATTACGGCATGGGCGTGGTGCCCTACAGCCCGATCGCGCGCGGCGTGCTCACGGGCAAGTACCCGCCCGGCAAGGCGCCCGCCCGCGGCACCCGCGCCGGGCGTAAGGACCGGCGCATGATGCAGACCGAGTTCCGCGAGGAGTCATTGGTGCTCGCGCAACGGATGGTGGACTATGCGAAGAGGCGCGGCATGACACCGGTCCTCTTCGCCGTGCGCTGGGTGCTCGAGAACCCCATCGTCACCGCGACCATCGCCGGCCCGCGCACGCCCGAGCAGATGCAGGGCTATCTCGGCTGCTTCGACCACGACTGGACCGCCGACGACGAGGCGTTCGTCGACTCCCTCGTCGCCCCCGGCCACCCGTCCACCCCCGGCTACAACGACCCCGGCTACGTCATCGAGGGCCGACCGGCGCGCGTCTGAGCGGCGCCGGCGCGCTTGAAGCGTCTTACGCTCAGATTGATTCAGTTCCCCCTCACCCAGCTCCGGGTAAGGCGCGGCTGACGCCGCACCAACCCTACGCAACCCTCTCCCCCGCGTTGCGGGGGAGAGGGAACGGTGAAGGGGCGATCAATACAAATTCGAACATACTCTATGGGGCTGCGGCCGTCCCGCGCGCCCGAGCTTGGCGCGCGCGGCGCGCCAGCATGTTGAGGGCCTCGACCAGCGCCGAGAACGCCATCGCCGCGTAGACGTAGCCTTTCGGCACGTGGACGCCGAAACCGTCGGCGAGCAGCAGCATGCCGATCATCATCAGGAAGCCGAGCGCCAGCATGACCACGGTCGGGTTGGCGTGAATAAAGTCAGCCACGGGCGTCGCGGCGAACATCATGACCGCGACCGCGATCAGCACCGCCACCACCATGATCGGGAAATGCGTCGTCATGCCGACCGCGGTCAGGATGCTGTCGATGGAGAACACGAGGTCGAACACCAGGATCTGGGCGACCGTGACGGCGAAGCCCGCCGCCGCCTGCGCCGCGGCCGAGGGCTCGACGGTGGGGTCGACGCGGTGGTGTATCTCTATGGTCGCCTTCCACAGCAGGAAGACGCCCCCCGCCAGCATAATCAGGTCGCGCCACGAGAAGGCGTGATCGAACAGCGTCACGATCGGCTCGGTCAGCCGGGCGATGTAGGCGACGGACCCGAGCAGTGCGAGCCGCAGGATCAGGGCGAGACCGATCCCGACCCTACGGCCGAGCGCGCGCTGATGCTCCGGCAACCTGTTGGTCAGGATCGAGATGAAGATCAGGTTGTCGATGCCGAGCACCACCTCCATCGCGGTGAGCGTGGCGAGCGCCGCCCACGCCCCTGGGCTGGCGGCGAGATCAAACAGGTACTGCATGTCCGGAAAAACTCCCGTCTTCGCTGTTGGCGCGGGTTACGCGGACCGGCCAGTGCGCGACCGACTACGAGATCGTCACCCCGGAAGCTGCGCAGCGGCTGTCCGGGGTCCATGGTCCCTAGCAATTGGCACGATGGATGCCGGCTCTCGCTCGCGCTCGGCCGGCATGACGGCGGGAGCGGTGCGGCGCCATGATTCGTGCACGAATCGTTGCCGCGGGCGGTGGCCTAAAGCGCGTCCTCCGGCAGCGCCATGACCGTCTCGGAGGCGCACATGATCGGGCGCGCGAGCGCCGCGGCGGGGGCCAGGTACTGGGCGGCGAAGTAGCGCGCGGTGTCCACCTTGGCGGTGTAGAACGCCTCGTCGGCGGTGAAGTGCTCGAGGTGCTCGGTTGCCTTGGCCGCGGCCTCGGCCATCAGCCAGCCGCCGGCGGTGAACCCCATCATGCGCATGTACGGCGTCGCGCCCGCCGCCGCCGCCACCGGGTCGTCGCGGAAGGTGGTTTGCATCCACTCGGTGGTGTGCGCGAACGCGTCCACGGCGGGCGCGAGCTCGGCGGCGATCGCGCGCAAGCCGTCGTGGTCGGCCTGCGAGAGTCGTTCGGCGGTCGCGCGCATGTCCTCGATCAGCCGCACTACCGCCTCGCCGCCGTCCTGTTGCAGCTTGCGCCGCACCAGGTCGAGCGCCTGGATGCCGTTGGTGCCCTCGTAGATCATGGTGATGCGCGCGTCGCGCAGGTGCTGGGCGGCGCCGGTCTCCTCGATATAGCCCATGCCGCCGTGCACCTGGACGCCGAGCGAGGCGACCTCGAAGCCCTGGTCGGTGCACCAGCCCTTGGCGACCGGCGTCATCAGGTCGGCATAGCCTTGCGCGCGCGCGCGCGCAGCCTCGTCAGGCTCGCGCTTGGCGCGGTCGAGAGCGGCGGCGACCGAGTAGCACAACAGGCGCATGGCCTCGGTTTGGCTGCGCATGTCCATCAGCATGCGGCGCACGTCGGGATGGCGGATGATCGCCACCGGCTCGCCCGAGCGCTCGCCGATCATGGCCCCCTGGATGCGCTGGCGCGCCCAGTCGCGCGCCGCCTGGCAGGCGCGCTCGGCGATGGCGAGGCCCTGGACGCCGACATTGAGCCGGGCGTTGTTCATCATCGTGAACATGCACTGCATGCCGTGGCGCTCGGGCCCGATCAGGGTGGCGAGCGCGCCCTCGTCGTCGCCGTAGGACATGACGCAGGTCGGGCTCGCATGGTGGCCCATCTTGTGCTCGATCGAGACCACGCGCAGGTCGTTGCGCGCACCCAGCGAGCCGTCGTCGTTGACCAGGACCTTGGGCACCAGGAACAGCGAGATGCCGCGCGTGCCGGGCGGCGAGCCGGGCGTGCGCGCCAGCACCAGGTGGACGACGTTCTCGGTCATGTCCTGGTCGCCGTGGGTGATGAAGATCTTGCTGCCGGTGATGCGCCACTCGCCGTTGGTGCGCACCGCGCGGGTGCGCAGCGCGCCCACGTCCGAGCCCGCATTGGGCTCGGTCAGGTTCATGGTCCCCGACCACGCGCCGCTCACTAATTTGGGGAGATAGAGTCTTTTTTGCTCGTCCGAGCCGTGGCTCTCGATCGCGTCCACCGCGCCCTGGGTCAGCATCAGCCCGTCGGCGAGCGCCATGTTCGCCGACTGCCACATCTCGTTGAGCGCGGTGGTGACCGTCATGCCGAGGCCCATGCCGCCATGGGCCGGATCGGCGCCGGCGGCGCCCCAGCCGGCCTCGACCCACCTGGCGTACGCTTCGGCGAAGCCCGCGGGCATGCGCACCACGCCGTTGACGAACTCGGCGCCCTGCGCATCGCCCGGCTGGTTGAGCGGCGCGAGCACGTCGGCGGCGAACCGCCCGGCCTCGCCCAGCACCTGGTCGACCAGATCCGCCGTGACCTGGTCGAGCCCCGGCAGCGCCGCCAGCGCCTCGAGCCCGATCATGTCGGCGAGCACGAAGCGCATGTCGGCTAAGGGCGCAGCGTAGCCCGTGGCCATGTCTGGGTCCTCCCTGCCTGCGCGAAGGCAGGCCGAATCCCCGCGGCGGTCAGACCACCTTGCCGGGGTTCATGATGCCCTGGGGGTCGAGCGCGGCCTTGAGCGTGCGCATCAGCGCGACCTCGACCACTGAGCGGTACTTCACCAGCGCCGCGCGCTTGAGCTGGCCGATGCCGTGCTCGGCGCTGAACGAGCCGCCGAGCTCGGCGACCAGGTCGTGGATCACCTCGTTGAGCTCGTCCCAGCGGGCGAGGAAGTCCTCGCGGTCGGCACCGGGCGGCTGGCTGACGTTGAAGTGGACGTTGCCGTCGCCGACATGGCCGAAGGGGACCGGCCGGCTGCCCGGGATGGTACGCTCGGTCAGCGCGACCGCGCGGCGGATGAGCTCGGGCACCTTGCTCACCGGCACGGAGATGTCGTGCTTGATGCTGCCGCCCTCGGGCTTCTGCGCCTCGCTCACATGCTCGCGCAGCGCCCACAGGTTGCGCGCCTGCGCCTCGCTCGCGGCGATGGTGCCGTCGAGCACCAGGCCGTCCGCCAGCGCGCGCTCGAGCAGGCGCTCCATCGCCGCCTCCAGCCCGGCATCCGCCGCCGGCGAGCTGAGCTCGGCCAGCACGTACCAGTCGTGGCGGTCGGCGAGGGGGTCCTGGGCGGCGGGCATGTGCGCGAGCACGAAGTCGAGGCAGATGCGCGCCATCAGCTCGAAGCCGGTGACCGAATCGCCGGTCTCCTCGCGCGCTTGCGCGAGCAGCTCGATCGCGGCGTCCGGGTCGCGCACCGCGACCATCGCGGTCAGCACCGAGCGCGGCTTCGGCATCAGCTTGAGCACCGCCGCGGTGATGATGCCGAGCGTGCCCTCGGCGCCCACGAACAATTGCTTGAGGTCGTAGCCGGTGTTGTCCTTGCGCAAGCTCCTGAGCCCGTCCCAGACGCGGCCGTCCGCCAGCACCACCTCGAGGCCCAGTACCTGCTCGCGCGCCATGCCGTAGCGCAGCACGTTGGTGCCGCCGGCGTTGGTCGACAGATTGCCGCCGATCTCGCAGCTCCCTTCCGCGGCGAGGCTGAGGGCGAGCATGCGCCCGGCCGCGGCGGCGGCGGCCTGCAGGTCGGCGAGAATGCAGCCGGCCTCGGCGCACATCGTGTAGTTGAGCCGGTCGATGTCGCGGATCGCGTTCATGCGCGAGAGATTGACGATGATCTCGCGGCCGTGGCCGTGCGGCACCGAGCCGCCGCACATGCTGGTGTTGCCGCCCTGGGGGACGACGGCGACGCCGAGATCGGCGCACAGGCGCACCACGGCCGCCACCTCCTCGGTGCTCGCCGGGCGCACCAGCGCCGCCGCCTTGCCGCGGTACTTGCCGCGCTGGTCGAGCAGGTGCGGCGCGATGTCCTCGGCGTCGGTGACGAGCCCCTTGTCGCCGACGATCGCGCGCAGCCGTCCTGCCAGGTCGTTGAGGTCCTTGATCGCCAGTGCGGTCACGAAGCCATGCCTTGTCGCACCCGATTTCGCGGATGTAGCCCATCGGGCCGGGCCCGACAAGGCCGCCCGCCGGCGGCTAGGGCGCGGCCGTCTCCGCCGCCCGGCGCAGGCGGTCGTTGATCGCCGCGCCGAGGCCCGTCTCGGGGATCGGCATCACCGCGATCGCGGCGGCGCCGGCCTCGTCGAGCGCGTGCAGCATGGCGAACAGGTTGGCCGCCGCCTCGGTGACGTCGCCCGCCGCACTCAGGTTGAGGGTGGTCCGGGCGCCGGGCGGTGCGCCCGGGCCGAAGACGAGCAGCGCCTCGTCCGGGCGCACGCTGGTGGCATCGAGCCGCACCGGCGTGCGCGGCGCGTAGTGGCGCGAAAGCTGGCCCGGCGCCTTCGGCTGCGCGCCCTCGGTGCCGACGGCAACGCGCCCGATCTCGGCCTCGATCTCGGCGCGCGTCACCGCGCCGGGGCGGAGCAGGGCGGGGGGCGCGACGGTCAGGTCGAGGATGGTGGACTCGATGCCGACCGGGGTCGGCCCGCCGTCGAGGATCAGGTCGACCGCATCGCCCAACCCGTCGGCGACGTGGCCGGCGGTGGTCGGGCTTAGTTGGCCCGAGCGGTTGGCGCTCGGTGCCGCGATCGGCCGGCCCGCGGCGGCGAGCAGGTCGTGCGCGACCGGGTGGCCGGGAACGCGCAGCGCCACGGTCCGGAGCCCGCACAGCGCGAGCCCCGACAGCACGCTGTCGTCGCGCTTCGCCAGCACCAGGGTGAGCGGGCCGGGCCAGAAGCGCCGGGCAAGCGCCCGCGCGCGCGCATCCAGCTTCGCGTGTCGCGCGGCCGCCTCGGTGTCGCGAAGATGGATGATCAGCGGGTTGAAGCTGGGCCGCGCCTTGGCCGCGAAGATGCGCGCGACCGCGTGCTCGCTGGTAGCGTCGGCGCCGAGCCCGTAGACGGTCTCGGTCGGGAACGCGACCAGGCCGCCGGAGCGCAGGATTTCGGCGGCGCGCGCGATCGCCTGCGCCGAAGCGGGGACGACCCGCGCCGCGCTCACCGGTCGAGCAAGGGTTCGAGCCGGTCGAGCGCCTCGCCCAGCAACGCCGCGGTCTTGGCGTAGCAGATGCGCAAGTAGGTCTCGCCGCCGGCGCCGAACGCGATCCCGGGCGCCAGGCCGACCTTGGTCTCGGCCAGCACCTGCATGGCGAACGCCATGCTGTCGTCGATGCCGTCGACCGCGAAGAAGCCGTAGAACGCCGCCTCGGGGCGCGACAGGCGCACGCGGCGCATGGCGCCGAGGCGCTGCTGGACCATGTCGCGCGCAATCCGGTAGCGCTCGACCATCTCGGCGACAAACGGCTCGCCGTCGCGCACCGCCACGACGCCGGCATACTGGGTGCCGGTGCCGGGCGAGGCGACGTTGTACTCGCTGAGCTTCTCGAACGCCTCGCCGAGCGCGGGCGGATGGGTGATCCACCCCAATCGCCAGCCGCTCATCGCCCACGACTTGGAGAAGCTGTTGACCACCAGCACCAGGTCGTCGTCGCTCGCGTGGTCGAGGAACGACGGCGCCACCGGGCGGTCGTAGACGATGCGCGCATAGACCTCGTCGGCGATCAGCCACAGCCCGCGGTCGCGGCAGAAGTCGAGCACCGCGGCCTGGGTCTCGGAGTCCATCATCCAGCCGGTCGGGTTGTTGGGCGAGTTGATGGTGATCGCGCGGGTGCGCGCATCGCAGGCGTCGAACAGGCGGTCGAGATCGAGCCGCCAGCTCCCGGGTTGAACCCGGGGGTCGCCCGCGATCGTCATCGGCACCTGGCGCGCCTCGCCGCCCATGATCTCGATGCAGCGGAAGAAGTTGGGCCACAAGGGCGTGGCAATGACGATGTTGTCGCCGGGGTCGACCAGCAGCTCGGCGACCTGCATCAGCGCGTTCATGCCGGCGGCGGTCACCGTGATCCGCTCGATGCCGATCGCCTTGCGGTACAGCCGGCTGGTGTAGTCGGCGAGCGTCTCGCGCAGCTCGGGCACGCCGCGATTGTGGCTGTAGAAGGTGTGGCCGGCGCTGAGCGCCGCGTCCGAGGCGGCGACGATGAACGCCGGGGTGGGGAGGTCGGGCTCGCCGAACCACAGCGGGATCACCCCGTCCTGGCCCATGCCGGCGTGGGCGATGGCGCGAATCCCGGACGGCTGCAGCTCGGCGACCTCGCGGCGGATCGGCAGCGCCGCATCGCGCGGCGCGCCGGCCGCGTCGGCACTCCCCTTCGCCGCCCGCATCAGCCGCGCGCCCCTGCCGTCGCGCTCACAGCCTCCTCGACCGCGTGCACCAGGTCGCGCCCGGCGAGCGCGCCGTCGCCGGTCATGCGCCCGCCGGCCACCGCCTTCAGCGCCTGGATGTGCATCTCGATCACCTCGATCTCGTCCTCGCGGCCCGTGGCCGAGCCACAGAAGTCATATAGCGAGCCGGCAAGGCGCGTGACCAGCCCGTAGCCGTAAGTGGTGCCGTGGGCGCGCATGGCGCGTGCGCGACGGGCGATTGCGGCGAGTGCGGCGGCACTGCCGCGCGCCGCGACGACGCCGAGCTCCGCCTCGAGCGCGGCGATGTCGGCGAACAGCGAGTCGAGGTAGCGCGCGCCGCGCGCGCGCACCACCGCCCGCGCGGCCTCGACCGCCGCCGGGTCGATGCCGCCGGCACGCACGCCGCCTTCGGTCGCCTTGGCGCGCAGGTCGGGCGTCGGCGTATCGCTGCCGGACGTGCGCCCGATCATGGCGCGCCCGCCTCGTCGCGCCGCTCGCCGCCGCGATACGGCATCTCGTGGCGGCGCCGGTCGGGGCCGAAATAGGAGCGGGTGTCGACGAACTGCCGCGGCGCCTCGATGATCGCCTCCAGCACCGCGCACAGGCTGTCCACTGTCACCGGCTTGACCAGCACCTCGGTCGCGCCGCGCGCGCGCACGGCGAGCGCGGCCTCCAGATCGGTCGCATCGGCGAGCACGATCACCGGCAAATAGCGGTTGGGCGAGCGCGGATGGCGGCGGATCCAGTCGGTCAAGGTCGCCCGCCGGTCAGGCGCGACGGCGACGTCGGCGACCACCAGGTCGATCGGCTGGGCCTTGCGGTCGGCGAGCATGGTCCGTGCCACCTCGCCGTTGGGCGCGGCGACCGTGCGCGCGAAGCCGAGCGCGGCGAACAGGTCGCACAGCAGCGCGGTGATCTCGGGATCGTCGTCGACCACCAGCACCGACAGCCGGTCGAGCCGCCAATATGCGCCGGCCACCGTACCCTGCGCGCGGCCGGCGATCACATCACCGCGCCGATCTGCCAGGGCACGAACTCCTCGTCGCCGTAGCCCAGAAGCTCGCTCTTGGTCTTCTGCCCGGAGGCGACGTCGAGGATGGTCTGGAAGATGCGCGCGCCCATCTCCTGGACGCTCGCCTCGCCGTCCAGCACCAGGCCGCAGTTGACGTCCATGTCCTCTTCCATGCGCCGGTACATGGGCGTGTTGGTGGCGAGCTTGATCGACGGCGTCGGCTTGCAGCCGAACGCCGAGCCGCGGCCGGTGGTGAAGCAGACCACGTTGGCGCCGCCGGCGACCATGCCGTTGACCGAGGTCACGTCGTAGCCCGGCGTGTTCATGAAGCAGAAGCCCTTGGCGGTGACCGGCTCGGCGTACTGGTAGACGTCGACCAGGTTGGTGGTGCCGCCCTTGGCGACCGCGCCCAAGGACTTCTCGAGGATGGTGGTCAGCCCGCCGGCCTTGTTGCCGGGCGAGGGGTTGTTGTTCATCTCGGCGCCGTTCTTGGCGGTGTACTCCTCCCACCACAGGATATGCTTGATCAGCTTGTCGGCGACCGCCTTCGAGACCGCGCGGCGGGTGAGCAGGTGCTCGGCGCCATAGATCTCGGGGGTCTCGGCGAGCACCGCGGTGCCGCCGTGGCGGACCAGCAGGTCGGCCGCGGCGCCGAGAGCAGGATTGGCGGTGATTCCCGAATAGGCGTCCGAGCCGCCGCATTCGAGCCCGAGGATCAGGTGGCTCGCCGGCACCGTGGTGCGGCTCACCCGGTTGGCCTCGGGCAGCATCTCCTTGATCCGCGCGACGCCCTCGGCGACCGTCTTGCGGGTGCCGCCGGTGTCCTGGATGGTCATGGTCGACAGCATCTTGCCGGTCTGCCAGCCGTAGCGCTCGACCATGCTCGCGATCTGGTTGACCTCGCAGCCCAATCCGATCGCGAGAATCCCGGCGAAGTTGGC
>DASWHU010000015.1:0-2558 GCA_036398035.1 Alphaproteobacteria bacterium
ATCCGGACGGGCGCCACTACGCGGTCTCGGGCTACTGGCACGACATCGCGGTCATCGAGCGCGGATCGCACCGGCCGGTGCCCGGGCGCGCGCAGCACGCCACCCTGTTCGGCCACAGCCACATGACCGCGGCGGCGGCGAAACGCGGCTAAGCTGCACCGGTTCGCGGGGCGGGAAAAGGGAGGAGAGAGATGATCGGACTTCGCGTCGGCATGCCGGCGGCGGCGGCGGTGCTGTGTGCGGTCGCCGCGCTCGCCGAGCCGCTGCCGTCGGCTGCGCCCGAAGAGGTCGGCCTGTCGGGCGCGCGCCTGGCGCGGATCGGCGAGGTGATGGGCGCCGGCATCGAGGCCGGCGAGATCCCGGGCGCGGTGGTGCTGGTCGCGCGCCACGGGCGCGTCGCCTACTACGAGGCGTTCGGCTGGCGCGACCGCGCCAATGGTGCGCCGATGGCGCGCGATGCGATCTTCCGCATCTACTCGATGACCAAGCCGCTGATCAGCGTCGGCGCGATGATGCTGCACGAGCAGGCGCGGCTGTACCCGTCCGAGCCGCTGGCCAAGTACGTGCCCGCGTTCGAGACCATGGCGGTCGGGGTGGAGAGCTTCGACCCGGTCACCGGCCGCCAGGGCTTCCATACCGAGCCCGCGCGCCGCGCCATCACCATCCACGACCTGCTCCGCCATACCTCGGGCCTGACCTACGGCTTCTTCGGCACCTCGCGGGTCAAGGACATGATCAAGGAGGCGGGCCTCGATCCGTTCACCCTCGACATGGACCTCGCCGAGTTTTCCGACCGGCTGGCCGCGCTCCCGCTCGCCTACCAGCCGGGCGAGGTGTGGGACTACAGCCTGTCGGCCGACGTGCTGGGACGGGTGGTCGAGGTCGCCTCGGGGCTGCCGCTCGACCAATACCTGCGCGAGCGCCTGTTCGCGCCGCTGGGCATGGTCGACACCGACTTCTGGGTGCCGCCGGCCAAGCAGGACCGCATCGCCGAGGCCCAGGCCGGCGACCCGGCCGACGGCCTGATCGACGTCACCCGCGCGCCGAAGATGTTCGCCGGCGGCCACGGCCTGGTGTCGACGGCGATGGACTATGCCCGCTTCTGCCAGATGATGCTGGCGCGCGGCAGCCTGGAGGGGACGCGCATCCTGGGCCGCAAGACGGTCGAGTACATGACCTCGGACCACCTCGGCGATATCAGCCGCGCCGGCACCGCCTATCTGCCCGGCCCCGGCTACGGCTTCGGGCTCGGCTTCGCGGTCCGCACCGCGGCCGGCGAGTCGCCGTGGCCGGGCTCGGTCGGCGAGTTCTTCTGGGGCGGCTACGCCGGCACCTATTTCTGGATCGACCCGGCGGAGCAGCTGGTGGTGGTGTACATGATGCAAAGCGTCGCCCAGCGCCAGCACTACCGGATGCTGCTCAGGAACCTGGTCACCCAGGCGATCGTCGATTGACCGCCGCAGCGCGCGCAAAAAGTTCGGCCGCCGGGTGGCGGCGGAAAGGGAGGGGAGAACGGACGATGGCAGTGTCGGCGGAGCGGTCGGGACGGCAGGCTCCGCTCACCTCGCGTCGGCGACGTGCAGGCCGGCGTTGATCTTCTCCAGCGCCGTCTTGAGATCCGGATCGGGCAGGGCGAGCCCGGTCACCGGATCGAACTTGATCTGGGGCGCGCAGGCGAGGGCCGGGGCGCCCGGGGCGGCAGCGGCGATCAGCAACGACAGACCGATGACGCCAACCGCGAACTTCAACGGGGTCTGAATGGTCATCGCTCGGGACTTTCAAAGTCTTGCTTTCGGGGAGCGTGGTGATCACAGCACCAATCGTGCGGCAACGATGTGAACCGCTTCACAGGGCGAGTCACGATCCCGTGAAGCGACCGTTCGCCGGGCATCGAGTCTCGGGCTCGGGCGCGGCCGCCGCACGGGCGGCCGCGAGATATCGGGGAACGTGGTCGCGATGACGGGCGGCGCGCGGCGGTCAGCGGCCGGCCTGGGCCAGCTCGACTTTGCGAGTGAGCTCGGCCAGCGCCGCCTCGAGCTCGGCCTGGCCCTGGGCCTGGCCGGTCACCGGGTCGACCACGATCTCGGGCATGCAGGCGCGCGCCGCGCCGGCATCGAGCAGGCTGAAGGCGGCCGCCGACAGCACGGCGGCGGCGAACAGGGAGCGGGCAACTCCGGTGGCAGTCATGGTCATGCTCCTCGCCTCGGGGCTCCTGAACTGCGGTCATGACGGCACATCGGCCGACGATGCGCTGTGAACCGCCTCACACGCGGGCGGACGCTCAGGCGGGGCCGCGCCGGCGCGCGCCGCGCAACCGCACCCTCGACCTCGATGCGGGCGATGCCGCGCGGCTGCGCGCGCGCCTGGTGCGGGCGGGCGATGTCCCGCGACTGGTCGCGGCCATGGGCGCGGCGCCGCTCGATGCGGTGGTGCACGGCGACTGCCGCGAGGTGCTGCCGGCGCTGCCGCACGCGTTCGCCGACCTGTTGATCCTCGACCCGCCCTACAGCTCGGGCCGCCGGTTCGCCGGCCGGCGCTTCGCCCGCCTGTCGGACGCG
>DASWHU010000016.1:0-3892 GCA_036398035.1 Alphaproteobacteria bacterium
GCGTGGCTCTCGGGGAAGCCGTACTCGCCGAAACCCTCGATCTGGTTGAAGCAGCGCTCGGCGAAGGCGGCCTCGTAGCCGCGCGCGACCATGCCGTCCACCAGCTTGCGGCGGAAGGTGTGGATGATGCCTGTCTTGCGAAAGGTTGCCATGGCGCGGCGCAGCTGGTCGGCCTCGGCCGGGGTGAAGCCGGCGGCGACCACGGCGATGCGCATCGCCTGCTCCTGGAACAGCGGCACGCCAAGCGTCTTGCCGAGCACGCGCTCGAGCTCCTCCGAGGGATAGTCGACCCGTTCCTCGCCGTTGCGCCGACGCAGGTAGGGGTGGACCATGTCGCCCTGGATCGGGCCCGGGCGGACGATCGCGACCTCGATCACGAGGTCGTAGAAGCATCGCGGCTTGAGCCTCGGCAGCATCGACATCTGGGCGCGGCTCTCGACCTGGAAGGTGCCGATCGAGTCCGCCCGGCACAGCATGTCGTAGACCGCCGGGTCCTCCCCCGGCACGGTGGCGAGCGAGAGGGCCCGGCCGTGGTGGCGGGCGATCAGCGCGAACGCCTTGCGGATGCAGGTCAGCATGCCGAGGCCGAGCACGTCGACCTTGAGCATGCCAAGGGCGTCGATGTCGTCCTTGTCCCATTCGATGACGGTACGGTCGGCCATCGCCGCGTTCTCGATCGGCACCATCTCGGACAACAGCCCGCGGGTGATGACGAAGCCGCCGACATGCTGCGACAGGTGGCGCGGGAAGCCGATCAGCTCGCCGGCGAGCTCGAGCGCGAGTGCGAGCCGGCCCTCGCCGGGATCGAGGCCGAGCTCGCGCACCTGCTCCTCGTCGAGCCCCTCGCGGCTCCAGCCCCAGATGCCCCTGGCGAGCGCGCCGACCATGTCCACCGACAGCCCCAGTGCCTTGCCGACCTCGCGGATCGCGCTCCTCGCGCGGTACGAGATCACGGTCGCGGTCAGCCCGACCCGGTCGCGGCCGTACTTGGCGTAGACGTACTGGATCACCTCCTCGCGGCGCTCGTGCTCGAAGTCGACGTCGATGTCGGGCGGCTCGTTGCGCGCCGCCGAGACGAAGCGCTCGAACAGCACGTCGTTGCGCTCGGGGTCGACCGCGGTAATCCCGAGGCAGTAGCACACCGCCGAGTTGGCCGCCGACCCCCGCCCCTGGCACAGGATGGCGCGCGAGTTGGCGAAGCGGACGATGTCGTGGACGGTGAGGAAGTAGGGCGCGTAGGCGAGCTCGCCGATCAGCTTGAGCTCGTGGTCGAGCTGGGCGCGCACCTTCTCCGGCACGGCGTGCGGATAGCGCGCCGCGGCGCCCTCTGCGACCAGGGTGGCGAGCCAGCTCTGCGCGCCCTCGCCCGCCGGCACCACCTCGTCCGGGTAGTCGTAGGCGAGCTCGTCGAGGCTGAACTGGCACGCGTCCGCGATCTCGACCGTGCGCGCGATCGCATTTGGATAGTGTGCGAACAGGCGCGCCATCTCGGTGCCCGGCTTGAGGTAGCGCTCGGCGTTGGCGGCGAGCCGCAAGCCCGCCTCGTCGATGGTGCAGTGCTCGCGGATGCAGGCGAGCACGTCGGCGAGCCGCCTGCGGCCCGGGTGGTGGTAGAGCACGTCGCCGGTCGCGACCAGCGGCGTAGCACACGCTGCAGCGAGCGCGTCGAGCACGGCGAGCCGGGCCGCGTCCTCGCCGGCGAAGCGGCAGCTCGCGGCAAGATAAGAGCGTCCGGGATGGCGGCGGGCGATGGCGGCGAGGTGCTCGGCGAAGGCGCCGTCGGGCAGGCCCGCCTCCGGCGGCAGCACGACCAGCACCTGGCCCTCGGCATGAGCCTCGACGTCGGCCCAGGCGAGCTCGCATTGGCCCTTGACCGTCCGCCTCTTGCCGAGGGTGAGCAGGCGGGCGAGCCGGGCATAGGCCGCGCGGTTGGTCGGCAGGCACAGCGCGCTCGGCCCGTCGGTCACCTCGAGCCGCGCGCCGACCACGAGCCGGATGCCCGCCTGCTTGGCCGCGGCGTGCGCGCGCACCACCCCGGCCAGCGAGTTGCGGTCGGTGACCGCGATCGCGGCATGGCCGAGCGCGGCGGCAGCGTGGACCAGCTCCTGCGGGTGCGAGGCGCCGCGGAGGAAGCTGAAGTTGGTCGTCACCTGAAGCTCGGCGTAGGCAACCATTGCCATGGAATGCTTCTTGCTGGCCCTCATGCCATTAAGCGTATGATCCGACTCAGGTCGTCGACGCGACGTTGCCGCCGATACTTTCGTCATGCCGGCCTTGAGCCGGCATCCATCGGACTGTGCCGGCGGCACGATGGACCCCGGATTCGCCCTGCGGGCGCTCCGGGGTGACGGGAGGAGAAGCCGCGGCTGCCCAGTCAGCCGGCGCGCGTACGGTTCGGCTCATCGGCTCGCTGGCCATGACGTTCTCCCGATCTCGCTCGCCCTTGTCCCTTACCCGAACAGGCCGTGCAGGTACCAGCGCGGCGCGGGGGCGGCGGCGGCGGGGTCCTCGTACAGGCCCTCGCGGTAGAGCCAGAAGCGGGCACCGGCCTGGTCCTCGATGCGGTAGTAGTCGCGGGTCGGCGCCCGCTCGTGCCACCACTCGTCGGCGATGCGCTCGGGCCCCGAGGCGCGCGCCACCCGGTGCACCCGGCCGCGCCAGCGGAACAGCACCGGCGGCCCGTCGGGGACCACCGCCACCGCCTCCACCGGCAGCGGCGGGCTGAGCAGGCGCAGCGGCCTGGGCGGCCGGGCGGGCCAGCCCGCTTCCGGCGCGCGCTCCACCGCCGGCAGGGGGCTGACCGCGCGGTCGGGCAGGTGGCTCGGCCGCGGCCCCAGCCGCTTGATGCGCCCCGGCCCGAGCCGGTTGGCGATGCGGTCGACCAGGCCGGCGAGCGCGGTGCCGTCGTCGCTGCCGCCGGCGATCCCCGGCTCTAACCCGGAGACGAGCTGGCGCGCGCCCAGGGCCTCGGTGGTGCGCGCGGCGAGCGCGATCACCTCGATCCCGGCGCCGGTATCGAAGCCGTCGAGATGCTCGGCGAACAGGCGCACCAGCGGCCGCGCCTCGCGCACCGGCCGGCTGGTGCCGACCGGGATGGTGCGCGCGCCGCCGTCGATCCGGAACAGGGTCAGCGCGAGCCGGCGCGCGCCGAGCCCGGCATGGGCGAGGCTTGCGCACAGCTCGGCGCAGACCGCCTCGAGCGCGGCGAGGATCGAGGGCGCATCCGCGACCGGCTCGGCGAAGGCGCGGCGGGCCTGGTGGCGCGCCGGCGGGCGCCTGGGCGAGACCGGCTCGCGCAGCCGCCCCTCGGCCTGGTCGAGGCGGGTGACGAGGGCGGCGCCGAAGCGCGCGGCGAGCGGCGCCCGCGGCTTGCCGGCGAGATCGCCGATGCAGCGCAGGCCAAGGCGCTCGAGCGCGGCGACGGTGGCGGCCTCCAGCCTCAGCGCCGCGACCGGCAGCGGCGCCAGCGCCTGCGCCGAGCCCCCCGCCGGCACCACGCCGCCTGCCTGCGCGAAGCCGGAGCTTCGCTTCGGCGAAGGCAGGCCGGGGCCGAAGCGCGCGCACGCCCACGCCGCGCCGGGGGTGTCGGCGAGCGCGGCGCGCGCCGCCACCCCCTGGCCCGTCACTCCCGCGACGAGGCGGGCGAGCAGCGCCTCCTCGCCACCGAACAGGTGCGCGCAGCCTGAGACGTCGAGCATCAGCCCGTCTGCGCCGCTGGTCGCCACCCATGGAGTGAAGCGCAGCGCCCAGTCGGCCAGCGCCTCGAGCGCGCGCGCCGCGCGCAGCGGCTCGGCCGGGCGCACGCGGAGGCCCGGGACCAGCGCGCGCGCGTCCGCCAAGGTCATGCCGGGGGCGAGCCCGGCGCCCGCCGCCGCCGGCGAGACCGCGGCCA
>DASWHU010000017.1:0-8021 GCA_036398035.1 Alphaproteobacteria bacterium
ACCAGCGAGCCGACCGCGCCTGAGGCCGCGGACACCACCACGGTGTCGCCGGGCCGCGGTCGGCCGATCTCCAAGAGCCCGAAATAGGCGGTCATGCCCGGCATGCCGAGCACCCCGAGCGCGGTCTGGATCGGCGCCAGCTGCGGATCGACCTTGCGCACGTCGTGGCCGTCCGACAGCGCGTAGTCCTGCCAGCCGAGCCAGCCCTCGACGATGTCGCCGGCCGCGAACCGCGGGTTATGGCTCGTCTCCACCCGGCCGACGATGCCGCCGATGATCGGCGCGCCGATCTCGATGCTCGCCGCGTAGGACCTGGCGGCGCTCATCCGCCCGCGCTGGTAGGGGTCGAGCGACAGCCACAAGGCGCGGACCAGCATCTGCCCGTCCTTGGGCTCCGGCACCGGGCCTTCGACCAGCTTGAAGTCGCTCGGCTTCGGGTAGCCCTCGGGGCGCGCCGCGAGCGTGATTTGCCTGTTGACCGCCATCCCTCATGCCCTCCCCGGCGCGATCAGGCTGAGCTTGCGCCCGCCCGCGATATTAGCGGCGCATACACTCCGGCGTGTGCCGGCCGACCATCGGCGAGAAGCAGATGATGGTGATGGTCTGGTCGCTGTCCGGACAGCGTGCGTCGAAGCGTTGCGCGAGCACGTTGCCGGCCACCACGTGGTCCTTGCTCGCATCGTAGACCAGGGTGGCGTCGTCGGGGCGGCACTCGGTGATCACGATCCGGGCGGCGCGCTCCAGCATCGGCTCGAGCGGCGCCTGGCCCGCCTCCTCTGCGGCGGCCGGCGCGGCGAGCGCGGCCGCGACCAGCGCCGCCAGCGCCCTCATATCAGGCCGGCGAGCGGCGAGGACGGGTCCGCGTAGAGCTTCTTCGCCATCCGCCCGGCGCGGTAGGCGAGCCGGCCGGCCTGGACCGCGTGGCGCATGGCGCGGGCCATCAGGATCGGGTCGCGGGCGCCGGCGATTGCGGTGTTCATCAGCACCGCGTCGCAGCCGAGCTCCATCGCCTCGGCCGCGTCCGAGGCGGTGCCGACGCCGGCGTCGACGATCACCGGCACCGAGGCGTTCTCGACGATGATCCGGATGTGGACCGGGTTCTGGATGCCGAGCCCCGAGCCGATCGGCGCCGCCAGCGGCATGATCGCAGAGCAGCCGATCTCCTCCAGCCGCTTGGCCATGATCGGGTCGTCGTTGCAGTAGACCATCACCTCGAAGCCGTCGCCGATCAGCGTCTCGGCGGCGCTCAGGGTCTCGATCATGTTGGGATAGAGCGTCTTCTGGTCGCCCAGAACCTCGAGCTTGACCAGGGTCCAGCCGCCCGCCTCGCGCGCCAGCCGCAAGGTGCGCAGCGCGTCCTCGGCGGTGAAGCAGCCGGCGGTGTTCGGCAGATAGACGTATTTGCGCGGGTCCACATGGTCCATCAGCATCGGCGCCTTGGGATCGGTGACGTTGACCCGGCGCACGGCGACGGTGACCATCTCGGCGCCCGAGGCCTCGATCGCGGCCGCGGTCTGCTCGAGGCTCTGGTACTTGCCGGTGCCGACGATCAGGCGCGAGGTAAGCCTGCGCCCGGCGACCGTCCAGCCGTCGTCGTCCGCCGCCGCGGTCGGCGCAAGCTCCGCCAGCGCGCCCGCGCCGCCGCCGATGAAGTGGACGATCTCCAGCGCATCGCCGTCGCCGAGCGGGGTCTCGGCGAAGGCCGAGCGGCGCACCAGCTCGCGGTTGCGCTCGACCGCGATCTTGCGCGCATCCAGCCCGAGCTGGTCGATCAGGCGGGCGACCGTGATCGGCGCTGGGATGTCGCGGCGTTCGCCGTTGACGGTGATGTGCATACCGTGCCTCTCGCGGGACGTGGCTGCCCGGCTCTTGCCCAGAGCAGCTTTTGCTCAGAGTATGGGAGCCGGGCGCGGGCGATTCAACCGAGCCGCCCGCCGCCCGTGCGGCGCGCGTTGCGCAGCCGGCGCCGCGCCATGCTATAAGGCGGGCGGGGCGATGGTCGCCCGAGCGGCGCCGACGCGCGCCGCCGGGCGGTGTTGCCGCGATCGATCCTGGCCCTGGCAATGGCGCGCACCGTCCTGGTTCTCAACGGCCCCAACCTCAACATGCTGGGCACCCGCCAGCCGGATATCTACGGCGCCGAGACCTTGGCCGACGTCGAGGCGCTGTGCCACCAGGCCGCGCGTGCGCTCGACATGACCGTGTCCTTCCGCCAGACCAACCTCGAGGGCGAGCTGGTGACCTGGATCCAAGAGGCGCGCGGCGATTTCGACGGCCTGCTGATCAATGCCGGCGGCTACACCCACACCTCGATCGCGATCATGGACGCGCTGCTCGCCAGCGAGGTGCCGGCGGTGGAGGTCCACATGTCGAACATCCACGCGCGCGAGCCGTTTCGCCGCCGGTCCTATGTCGCGCTCGCCGCGCGCGGCTCGATCTGCGGCTTCGGCGCCGACGGCTACCGGCTGGGCCTGCAGGCACTCCACGGCATGCTGGCGGAGGCCTGATGATGGCCGACAAGCTGACCGTCGACGATGACCTGATTCGCCGCCTCGCCCGCCTGCTCGAGGAGACGGGGCTGAGCGAGATCGAGATCGGCGAGGGCCAACAGCACGTGCGGGTGGCGCGCGCCGACGGCGGCGGCGCGCTGGGCGCAGTGCCGCTGCCGGCCGATACCGTCGCCGCGCTCCCCGAGGATTCGCAGCCGGCCGCGACGGAGGTCGACGCCAGCCATCCGGGCGCGGTGGTCTCGCCCATGGTCGGCACCCTCTACCTCGCGCCCGAGCCGGGCGCGCCGCCGTTCGCCGCCCTCGGCAGCACCATCCGGGAAGGCGACACGATGTTCATTATAGAGGCGATGAAGACCATGAATCCCGTGCGCGCGCCGCGCGACGGCAAGGTCACCCGCGTGCTGGTGAGCAACGAGACGCCGGTCGAGTACGGCGAGGTCCTCGCGCTCGTCGAGTAGCACGCGAGCCGCCCCCCCGCCCATGTTCGAAAAGGTGCTGATCGCCAATCGCGGTGAGATCGCCATGCGCATCCATCGCGCCTGCCACGAGATGGGCATCCGCACGGTCGCCGTGCATTCCACTGCCGACGCCGAGGCGATGCACGTGCGCCTCGCCGACGAATCGGTGTGCATCGGCCCGCCGCCGGCGCGCGCCAGCTACCTCAACGTGCCCTCGATCATCTCCGCCTGCCAGGTGACCGGGGCCGAGGCGATCCATCCGGGCTACGGCTTCCTGTCGGAGAACGCGCGCTTCGCCGAGATCGTCGCCGAGCACGGTTTCACCTTCATCGGGCCGGAGCCCGCGCATCTGCGCCTGATGGGCGACAAGGTCGCGGCGCGGCGGGCGATGCGCGAGCTCGGCATCCCGCTGGTGCCGGGCACCGAGGAGGCGGTCCGCGACGCCAAGTCGGCGCGCGCCTTCGCCGAGCGGATCGGCTATCCGGTGCTGATCAAGGCGGCGTGCGGCGGCGGCGGGCGCGGCATGAAGGTGGCGCGCGACGGGCGCGAGCTCGAGGCGATGCTCGACCTCGCCGCGCGCGAGGCGTTCGAGGCGTTCGGCGACGGCACCGTGTTCCTCGAGAAGTACCTCACCGGCCCGCGCCACATCGAGATCCAGGTGCTCGCCGACCAGCACGGCCACGTCATGCACTTCGGCGAGCGCGACTGCTCGCTGCAGCGCCGCTACCAGAAGCTGGTCGAGGAGGCGCCCTCGCCCGCGCTCGATCCGGCGACCCGCGCGGACATCGGCGGCCGCGCCGCCGAAGCGGTGCGGAAGCTCGGCTATCACGGCCTCGGCACGCTCGAGTTCCTGTTCGAGGACGGCGCGTTCTATTTCATTGAGATGAACACCCGCCTGCAGGTCGAGCACCCGGTCACCGAGATGATCACCGGCATCGACCTGGTGCGCGAGCAGATCCGGGTCGCGGCCGGGGTGCCGCTCGGCTTCTCGCAGGGCGACATCCGCTTCAGCGGCCATGCCATCGAGTGCCGGATCACCGCCGAGGACCCGGTCACGTTCATGCCCCGCCCGGGGCGGGTGACCGACTACCATCCGCCGGGCGGGCTCGGCGTGCGCGTCGATTCGGCGCTTTACGCCGGCTACACGGTGCCGCCCCATTACGACAGCATGGTCGCCAAGCTGATCGTGCACGGGTCGAACCGCACCGAGTGCCTGATGCGCCTGCGCCGCAGCCTGGAGGAGTTCGTCATCGACGGCATCCCGACCACGCTGCCGCTGCACCGCCGGCTGGTCGAGGCGCCGGACTTCGCCGACGGCCTGTACGACATCGGCTGGCTCGAGCGGTTCGTCGCCCAGCCGGCCGAGGCCGCGTCCTAGGGGAGTTGCCCGCGTCATCGACCCGTTGCGCCCGCTTCAGATCACCGCCGACACCCTGTTGCGCGCCTACCAATGGGGGCTGTTCCCGATGGGCGAGAACCGGGACGATCCGACCATCTACTGGGTCGACCCGGAGCAGCGCGGGGTGCTACCGCTGGACCGCTTCCACCTGCCGCGCAGCTTGCGCCGCAGCGTGCGGCGGAAGTCGTTCGCGCTGCGCGTGGACTCGGCGTTCGACGAGGTCATCCGCGCCTGTGCGCAGCCCTATCCGGGCCGCTACACGACCTGGATCAACACCACCATCGAGCGGCTCTATCTCGACCTGTTCGAGATGGGCTATGCGCACTCGGTCGAGTGCTGGCGCGACGGCGCGCTCGCCGGCGGCCTGTACGGGGTGGCGATCGGCGGCGCGTTCTTCGGCGAGAGCATGTTCAGCCGCGAGAGCGACGCCAGCAAGGTCGCGCTCGCCCACCTGGTGGTGCGCTTGCGCATCGGCGGCTACGACCTGCTCGACACCCAGTTCGTGACCGAGCACCTGGCCCGCTTCGGGGCGGTCGAGGTGCCGCGGGCGCGCTATCTGCGCATGCTCGCCCGCGCGCTCAAGATCAAGGGCGACTTCTACCGGCTGGACTCGCCGAAATCGAGCGACTCCTCGGGCGCCTCCGGCGCGGCGTCGTCCGCGGACTGGACGGCGCTGGCGCTGTCGCCGCCGGCCGAGGACTGAGCCGCGTCCGCCGCCGTCGCCGTGCCCTCCTCGCCCTCCGGCGCGCGCAGGCAGTCGAGCACGATCACGTCATAGACCGGGTGCTCGAGCGCCGACAGGCCCGGGCTCGAGGCGAACATCCAGCCGCTGAACAGGGTCTCGGGCGGATCGCCCGGATAGCGGCGCTCGGCAATCTGCAGGAACGCGGCGCTGTCCGGCGGCAGCTCGGGCGGGCGCCGGTGGCAGGCGCGCACCACGATGTCGAGCGTGCCGAACCGTGCCGGCCGGTCGACGCCGACCTCGATCTCCGACACCCGGCCGGTGACCTTGTCGAGCGCCTCGAGCTTCGCCATCTCGGACTTGAGCCAGTCGTCGCCGAACAGAAAGGTCGCGTCCCGCCCGGCGGGCTGGGCGCAGGCCGGCGCCGCGGCGGCGAGCAGCGCGGCCACGCAGGCCGCAAGCGCGGGCCGGTGGCGACGCGGGCGGTCAGTCCCTGAACGGTTCCTCAAGCGAGCGCACCAGGCGCAGCAGCACCTTGCGGATCTGCGTCTCGTCGCAGCCCATCAGCACCGCGTCCTCGAGCGCGTCCCGGCACAGCTGGCGAATCTCGAGGATGTTGTCGTTGAGCATCTTGATCTTCTCGACGCAGGCGATCGGCGCGCCGTCGGGCGCGAGCCAGGTCGGCAGCAGGTCGGCGGGCGCGCCGGCGCCTTGCCCCGGTTTCCTGCCAACTTCAACTGATTTTTCAGACATTGTAGATAAGTCTCTGATTTTATTTTTCTTTCTGGCTGAACACCAGCTGCGTCACCAAGGCGATGATGTCAGGTGCGGCCTGGGTGAACAGGATCTCGCCGCCGGGCGCGATCATCTCCTCCTCGCCGCCCGGCTCAAGCGTAACATAGGCACCGCCGAGCAGCCCTTCCATGCCGACGGCCGCGGTGGTGTCGGCGGACAGGCGGATGTCGCGCCGGAGGCTCATGGTGACCTCGGCCATGTAGGTCTCGGGGTCGAGGCGCTGGCGGACCACCGAGCCGACCTTGATGCCGCTGATGCGCACGTCCGCGCCCGGCGCCAACGAGCCGACGCTGGTGAACTTGGCCAACACCGGATAGCCCGCGACGGCGCCGACGTCGGCGGTCGAGTAGGCATAGGTGAAGAAGCCGATGGCGACCACCAGCACCACCGCGCCGATCAGAGTCTCGACGATGTTGCGTCTCATGGCGCCCCCATCGCGCGGCGGTTGATGCCGCGCGCGCCAATATCGGCCAAGGCCGGACCCAATTCAAGCCGGCCCGGACCGGCGGGACAAGACCGCGGCAGTCACCGGCACAAGGCCGAGCACCGACACGACCGCGGCGCCGACCGGCAGGTCCGCGACATAGGCGAGGGCGAGCCCGACGCCGCAGCCGAGCGCCGCCAGCGCCCACCCCGCCGCCAGCCGCCGCGCGAACCCGCGCGCCAGCAGCGTCGCGCTGAACGCGGGAATGATGAGCAGCGCGAACACCACCAGCACCCCGGCGACCATCACCGCGAGCGTGATCACCACCGCGAACGAGGTGAAGAACAGCGTCTCCCACGCGAGCGCCCGTCCGCCCGCGCGCTCCCCGGCGCGGCTGAGCTCGAGGAACCGGTGCCGCCAGACGACATGAATCGCGCCGACCGCCGCATAGACCGCGGCGAGAAGCGCGATGTCGCGCCAGCCGACCCACAGGATATTGCCGTTGAGCAGGGTCTTGAGCTCCTCCATGCCGGTGACGGACCGGCTGAGGATCATGATCGACAGCGCGACCGCGACCACGTAGGCGCAGCCGATCACGACCTCGCGCGTGACCGTGTCCGGGACTCGGCGCAGCTGCGCGAAGGCGAGCGAGGCGAGCAGCGCCGCGGCCAGCGCCGCTGCCTGCGCCCACGCGCCGTGGCCGTCGTAGCCGAGCAGGAAAGCGAGGCTGGCCCCTACCGCCGCGATCTGGGCCAGCGCCAGATCGACGAAGATGATGCCGCGGGCGAGCACGTGCAGCCCGAAATAGACGTGCGTCACGGCGATCAGGAGGATCAGCACGAACGGCGCGAACAGGATCGCCCAGACCGTCATGTCACGTGGTCCCGGCACGCGCGAACGCGGCGACGATGGCGTCGAACAGGTCGAAATAGGTCGCGATGCCGGGCAGCGCGCCCACCGACTGCGGCATCACGATCACCGGCGCGCCGGTCTGGCGGCCGACGAACTCGGCCGGCTTGGGGTCGTAGAACGGCTCGATCAGGATTCCGGCGACGTTATCCGCGCGGACCCCGTTGACCAGGTCCGCGAGGTGCGACGCCGTCGGCGAGATGCCGGGCAAGGGCTCGATCTCGCCGACCAGCTCGAACTCGAACGCGTCGGCGAGATAGATCATCGACCGGTGGTAGGATAGCAACTTCCGGCCGGCGAACGGCGCCATGGCCGCCCGCCAGCGGCCGAGCCCCTGGTCAAGCTGCTGCTCGAACGCGCCGAGCCGCTGCTGATATGCGCCGGCGTTGTCCGGGTCGAGCTCGACCAGCCGGGCGGCGATGGCCCGCGCGACCGGCCGGCCGTTGCGCGGGTCGAGCCAGTAGTGCGGGTTGCCGGCGGCATGCACGTCGCCCATGGCGCGGGAGATCTCGCCGGTCCGCACGTCGAGCAGCCTCACCGTCGCTGACAGGTCGAGATAGCCCGGGTTGCCCGGCGTGAGCCGCGCATTGCGCCCAGCCTGGAGCGCCGCCGGCAGCCATCCGATCTCAAGCTGCGCGCCGACCACAAGCAGCAGATCGGCGCCGTAGATCTTACGGATCATGCTCGGCCTGGCCTCGGCGAAATGCGGGTCGCGGGTGCCCGGGGTGAGGCTTTCCGCATCGACCAGCTCGCCGCCGACCGCCTGGGCGATGGCGGCGAGGTCGGTGGTGGTGGTGAGCACGGAGAGCGCGGCATCGGCCGGCCGGCCAACCGCCAGCAGGCC
>DASWHU010000018.1:0-7546 GCA_036398035.1 Alphaproteobacteria bacterium
AGGCCGGCGAGCTTCGCCACGTGGATGCCGTAGGAGCGGTCGGCGGCGCCGGGGGCGACCTCGTAGAGGAACACCGCCGCGCCTTGCCACTCGCGGACCCGCATGGTGTGGCAGGCGAGCGCATCGAGCCGGCCGCTGAGCCCGGTGAGCTCGTGGTAGTGGGTCGCGAACAGGCCGCGGCAGCGGTTCTGATCGTGCAGGTGCTCGATCGTCGCCCAGGCGATCGAGAGGCCGTCATAGGTCGCCGTGCCGCGCCCGATCTCGTCCAGGATCACCAGCGCGCGCGGGCCGGCCTGGTTGAGGATCGCCGCGGTCTCGACCATCTCGACCATGAAGGTCGAGCGCCCGCGGGCGAGGTCGTCGGCGGCGCCGACCCGGCTGAACAGGCGGTCGACGACGCCGATCTCGCACGCCTCTGCGGGCACGAACGAGCCGGCCTGCGCGAGCACCGCGATCAGCGCGTTCTGGCGGAGGAAGGTGCTCTTGCCCGCCATATTGGGGCCGGTCAGCAGCCACAGCCGCCCCGCCCCCGACAGCTCGCAGTCGTTGGCGACGAACGCGCGCTCGCCGAGCGCCGCCTCGACCACCGCGTGCCGGCCCTTGGCGATGCGGAAGTCGAGGCTCTGATCCACATGCGGGCGCACGTAGCTGCGGACGCGGGCGAGCTCGGCGAGGGCGGCGGCGACGTCGAGCTCGGCGAGCGCGCGCGCGGCGGGCGCGAGCTCACGCTCGCGGGCGCGCACCTCGCCCACCAGGTCGTCGAACAGCTCGAGCTCGAGCGCGAGCGCGCGGTCGGCGGCGCGCGCGATCTGGTCCTCGAGCCGGGCGAGCTCCTCGGTCGCAAACCGCACCGCGCTCGCGAGCGTTTGGCGGTGGATGAAGCCCGCGCGCCCGAGCAGCTTGTCGCCGTGGCTCGCGGTCACCTCGACGAAGTAGCCGAGCACGTTGTTGTGGCGCACCTTGAGCGAGGCGATGCCGGTCTCCTCGCGATAGCGGAGCTGGAGCGCGGCAACCAGCCGGCGGCTCTCGTCGCGCAAGCTCCGCTGCTCGTCGAGCGCCGGCGCATAGCCGCGGGCGATGACGCCGCCGTCGCGCGCTCCGGGCGGCAGGTCCTGGGCGAGCGCGCGCTCGAGCCGGTCGATGAGCACCCCGTGCTCGCCGAGCGCGGCGGCGCATCCCGCAAGCTCGTCGGGCAACGGCGCGAGGCCGGTGCCGGCGGCGCGCTCCAGCAGCGCCCGGACGGCGCGCGCGCGCGCCGCCCCGTCGCGCACCGCGGCGAGGTCGCGCGGGCCGCCGCGCCCGAGGCTCAAGCGGGCGAGGGCGCGGGCGATGTCGGGCGCGCGGTGGAGCGCCTCGCGCACCGCCCGGCGCAGGCCGTCGTCGTCCGCGAAGCGCGCCACCGCATCGAGCCGGCGCCCGATCGCGGCCGGGTCGGTGAGCGGCGCGGCGAGACGCTGGGCGAGCAGCCGCGCGCCGGCGCCGGTGCGGGTGCGGTCGATGACCGCAAGCAAGGAGCCCTCGCGCCCGCCCTGGGCGGCCTGGGTGAGCTCGAGGTTGCGCCGGGTCGCCGCGTCGATCGCCATCACCGCCCCCGGCTCCTGGCGGCGGGGCGGGCTCAGGCGCGGCAGCCGGCCCTGCTGGGTGAGCTCGACATAGTCGAGCAGCGCGCCGCACGCCGCGACCTCGGCGCGGGCGAAGGCGCCGAAGGCATCGAGGGTGGCGACGGCGAAGGCGCGGCACAGGCGGCGCTCGCCGGCGGCCGAATCGAAGCGCGCCTGGGGCTCCGGCGCCAGCACCGCGCGCCAGTCGGCGAGCGCCTGGGAGAGCTGCGGGTCCGCCAGCAGCGGCTCGGCGACCAGCAGCTCACCCGGCGACACCTGGGCGAGCAGGCTGGCGAGCGTGCCGGGCTCGGGGCTCGCGACCTGGACGTCGCCGGTCGAGATGTCGAGCCAGGCGAGGCCGAGGCCGCCGGACGCGCGCGCGAGCGCGGCCAGGTGGTTGTGGGCGCGGGCGTCCAGCAGGCCGTCCTCGGTCAAGGTGCCGGGGGTGACGATGCGCGCCACCGCGCGCGCGACCAGCGCCTTGGGCCCGCGCTTGCGCGCCTCCGCCGGATCCTCGGTCTGCTCACAGATCGCGACCTTGAAGCCCTTCTCGATCAAACGTTCGAGATAGACCTCATGGCTGTGCACCGGCACCCCGCACATCGGCACGTCCTCGCCGTCGAGCCGGCCGCGCCGGGTGAGCGTGATGTCGAGCGCCTCGGCCGCCTTGACCGCGTCGTCGAAAAACAGCTCGTAAAAGTCGCCCATGCGGTAGAACAGCAGCGCATCGCCATGCGCCCGCTTGATCGCCAGATACTGCGCCAACATCGGGGTCGGGGCAGCGCGAAGGGCGCCGTCGGGGCGGTCGGGGGCGGGGCGGGAACTCGGGTCGGCGGTCATGGGCGCTGGCAGGATGTGGCCGGGAAAGCGCGCCGGCGCGCCGGCACCGGCCGCGAGCCGCGCTTTACGCCGCCGCGACGGGACTCTAGAGTGGATCGCCTCACAAGAACAGGGCCGATGAGAACCGGCGGCCGCGCCATGGCGCAAGCGAGTTCCAGCTACCACACCACCGACGCCGAGGCGTTGGCGTTCCACGCCGGCGGCAAGCCCGGCAAGCTCGAGATCCGGGCGACCAAGCCGCTGACCACCTCGCGCGAGCTGTCGCTCGCCTACTCGCCGGGGGTGGCGGTGCCGTGCCTCGAGATCAAGCGCGACCCGTCGCTGTCCTTCGACTACACCTCGCGCGGCAACCTGGTGGCGGTGATCTCGAACGGCACCGCGGTGCTCGGCCTCGGCAATCTCGGCGCGCTCGCCTCGAAGCCGGTGATGGAAGGCAAGGCGGTGCTGTTCAAGCGCTTCGCCGACATCGACGGCATCGACCTCGAGGTCGCCACCGCGGACGTCGACGAGTTCGTCAACTGCGTCCGCTTCCTCGGCAACAGCTGGGGCGGCATCAACCTCGAGGACATCAAGGCGCCCGAGTGCTTCATCATCGAGCAGCGCCTGCGCGAGTGCATGGACATCCCGGTGTTCCACGACGACCAGCACGGCACCGCGATCATCGTCGCGGCCGGGCTGGTCAACGCGCTGCACCTGACCGGGCGCAGGCTCGAGGACGCGCGCCTGGTGGTCAACGGCGCGGGCTCCGCCGGAATCGCCTGCCTGGAGCTGTTGAAGCGCATGGGCCTGCCCCACGACCACGGCCTGCTGTGCGACACCAAGGGCGTGATCTATGTCGGGCGCGAGGCGGGCATGAACCAGTGGAAGTCGGCGCACGCGGTCGATACCGAGCTGCGCACGCTGGCCGAGGCGGTCGCCGGCGCCGACGTCTTCTTCGGCCTGTCGGCGAAAGGCGCGATGACCAAGGACATGGTCCGCGCGATGGCTGATGCGCCGATCATCTTCGCCTTGGCCAACCCCGACCCCGAGATCACGCCCGAGGAGGTGGCCGAGGTGCGCGGTGACGCGATCGTGGCCACCGGCCGGTCGGACTATCCGAACCAGGTCAACAACGTGCTCGGCTTCCCCTACATCTTCCGCGGCGCGCTCGACGTGCGCGCGACCACCATCAACGACGAGATGAAGGTCGCCGCGGTGCACGCGCTCGCCAGCCTCGCGCGCGAGGACGTGCCCGACGAGGTGGCGGCGGCCTATTCCTCGCAGCACCTGCAATACGGCCCGTCCTACATCCTGCCCACGCCGTTCGACCCGCGCCTGATCGTGGCGCTGCCGGTGGCGGTGGCGCGCGCGGCGATGGGCTCGGGCGTCGCCCAGAAGCCGATCGCCGACTTCGAGGAGTATGCGCACCAGCTCGAGGCGCGGCTCGACCCGACCGCGACCCACATGCACATGGTCCAGGCGCGCCTCCAGGGGCGCGCGTGCCGGATGGTGTTCGCCGAGGGCGAGGAGGAGAAGATCATCCGCGCCGCCGTCCAGTGGCAGGGCAACGGCTTCGGCACGCCGGTGCTGATCGGGCGCGAGGACCGCATCCTGGAGACCATGAAGCGCATCGGGCTGCGCCAGCCCGAGGGGCTGGAGATGCACAACGCGCGCCTCAGCAAGGACAACACGACCTATACCGAGTTCCTGTACGCGCGCTTGCAGCGCAAGGGCTATCTGTACCGCGACTGCCAGCGGCTGGTGAACCAGGACCGCAACGTGTTCGGCGCGTGCATGGTCGCCCACGGCCACGCCGACGCCATGATCACCGGGCTGACGCGCAGCTACTACGTCGCGCTCGAGGACATCTGCCGGGTGATCGACCCCAACCCGGGCGAGATCACCTTCGGGCTGTCGATCATGATCAGCCGCGAGCGCACCGTGTTCATCGCCGATTCGACGGTCAACGAGCTGCCGACCCCGGAACAGCTCGCCGACATCGCCTGCCAGAGCGCGACCAAGGCGCGCGAGATGGGCCACGAGCCGCGGGTGGCGCTGCTGTCGTTCTCGAACTTCGGCAACCCGCCGCTGGAGGCCGCGCGCCGGGTGCGCGAGGCGGTCGACGTGCTGGACTCGCGCCGGGTCGGCTTCGAGTATGACGGCGAGCTCGCCGCCGACGTGGCTCTCAACCCGGCGCTGCGCGCGCTGTATCCGTTCTGCCGCCTGTCGGGCCCGGCCAACGTGCTGATCATGCCCGCGCTGCACAGCGCCAACATCGCGACCAAGCTGTTGCAGGAGCTCGGCGGCGGCACCCTGGTCGGCCCGCTGTTGATGGGGCTCGAGAAGCCGGCGCAGATCGTGCCGATGGGGGCGACGGTGTCCGACGTGGTCCACATGGCCACGTTCGCCGCCCATGAAGCGATTCGGAACCAGGCGGCGGACCCGGTCCGGGCCGCGGCGAGCTGAGACGCGCGCGCCGCGCACGCATCGGCCTGAGCCGGCGTGAGGGGCGTGCGCGCGCGCCTGCTCGGGGCCGCCCAGGCGGCGCTGGCGGTGTCCATTCCGTACGGCATCGTCGTGCTCGTCCTGGCCGCCTTCGGCCGGCTGCCGCTCGACTGGGGGCTGCTCGCCTGGGCGCTCGGCGCCGCCGGCGCGGGCGCGGTGCTGTGGCCGCTGGTGCAGGGTCTGGCGCGCGTCGTCCTGTACCTGGAGGCCGTGGTCGAGGGCGGCGCCGCGGGCGCGCCGAGCTTCGCCTGGCTCGGGCTCGGGCGGGCGCTGTCGGCGGCGATGCGCCATCTCGATGCGGGCTGGCGCAGCCAGAGCCGCGCGCTGGCTGACTCGCTTGCCGCCCGGCGCACCTTGCTCGACGCGCTGCCCGACCCGTTGCTGCTGCTGTCGAGGGAGCGCAGGGTGGTGTTCGCCAACGCCGCCGCGCGGGCGATGATCGACGCCGACCCGCAGGGGCGCGACCTCGCCGAGGTGCTGCGCGTGCCGGGGGTGCTCGCCGCCGCCGAGCGGGTATGGGGCGGCGAGGCGGCGAGCGAGGTGTCGTTCCAGACCGGGCCCGAGCCCCGGCGCCACTACATCGGCCGCCTGCAGGCGTTGCGCGCGCCGCCGCCCCAGGACAGCGCGGTAGCGCTGGTGCTCCACGACGTCACCGCGCTCGAGCGCGGCCAGCGCCAGCGGGCCGACTTCGTCGCCAATGCCAGCCATGAGATCCGCACCCCGCTCGCCGCCATCGTCGGCGCGATCGAGACCGTCCAGGGACCGGCCCGCGACGATGCGGAGGCGCGCGCGCGCTTCCTCGCCATGATCGCCGAGCACGCCGAGCGCATCACGCGCCTGGTCGACGACCTGCTGAGCCTGTCGCGGATCGAGATGGCCGAGCACGAGCCGCCGGCGGGCGCGGTCGCGCTCGCCCCGGTGCTCGACCAGGCGCGCACCGCGCTCGACTGGCGGGCGCGCGCGCGCGAGGTCGCCATCGTCCTCGACCTCAGCCCAGGGCTGCCCGAGGTCCAGGGCGATGCCGACGAGCTGCGCCAGCTGTTCCAGAACCTGATCGACAACGCGATCAAGTACGGCAACCCCAACGCCGAGGTGACGGTGAGCGCGCGTCCCGTGGCCGAGGGCACCCGGGTCGACAGCTGGCGGGCGGCGCCCGGCGCGGTCGCGGTCACGGTCGCCGACCGCGGCCCGGGCATCGCGCCCGAGCACCTGCCCAGGCTCACCGAGCGCTTCTACCGGGTCGACCGCGGCCGGTCGCGCCAGATGGGCGGCACCGGGCTCGGCCTCGCCATCGTCAAGCACATCGTCAACCGCCACCGCGGCGCGCTCCAGGTCACGAGCGAGCTCGGGGTCGGCAGCCGCTTCACCGTCTGCCTCAACGGCGCGCCAGAGGGGGAGTAGCCGCCGCCGCAAACCTATCGACGCGCGCTCGAATCGCCCCCGCGGCGGTTTCCTGGCAGCGTTCCCGGCGTGGCGGAAACGCCGCCGGGGAAGCCTCTGTCGACGGGGGAAAGCTTCCGAAACGGTTCGAGTTCGGTTGGGGCATTGTGGTGGTCGCGACCTTCATGACCGGCCACTTCGAGCTGTTCGGGCTCGATCAGGTGATTCGTCATTTCCGGGGCCGCGAACCCGCCGTGCCACGATCGGCGACGCCGGGTTTCCAGAGGTACGTCCGTTTCCCGATTCAGGCAGGCTTCATCGTGGCGTTCTGGGCGAGCCCTATGAAGACGACCGCCGGCGAGTGCCAATGCTGAGTCCCGGCCTCAAGCGCAACAGGGCAGCCCCGTCGTCCGCGGAGGATTGACCGCGGCGGCGATCCCCGCGCTCAGGCCGCCTGGCCGTCGGCGGGCTTGATCAGCGATTCGGCCGGGATGCCGAGCCCGGCGTGGAGGCGCCAGACCATCTGAAGAGTCAGCGGACGGCGGCGGTTGAGCACCTCGTACACCCGGTTGCGGCTGCCGATAAAGGGGATCAGGTCGCGCGGCTTCAACGCGTTCTGCTCCATGTGGTACTTGATCGCCTCGATCGGGTCGGGCAGGTCGATCGGGTAATGCTTGGCTTCCCACGCCTCGACCAAGGTGACCAGCACGTCAAGCCGGTCGCCTTCCGGAGTACCGCGCTTCGCGTCCATGAGCCCCTCGATCTCCTTGAGCGCCCGACGGTAATCTCTTTTGCTCTTGATCGGCGTCACGTCCATGGGCTGGCTCCTCAGGTGCTGTGAAGAAACCGCTGAGCCCTCCCTTGTTCGTCATTCCCGCGAAAGCGGTAATCCAGACTTTTCAACGAGTTACTGGACTCCCGCTTCCGCGGGAGTGACGACATGGGGTCAAGGCCGGGGATTCTTTCACGAGCTTTCATGTTGCGGTGGCCAATATTTGGGTCCGCTGTGTTTGTCACGAAACCGTCATCGAAGCTTCACAGGATGGTGGCGGGGGCTCCTTAAGCACGGAGGTTGGCGGCGCCGCCCGGCCGAGGCGCGCCTGCCGTCCCCGTCCATCGGCCCCAAGTTGCGAGGAGAGGCAATGGTGAAGTCCAGAACTCTGGCGCTTGCTGCGCTCGCCGCGATCGCGGCCGCGGGCGCGGCCGAGGCCCGCGATCAGATTCGAGTGGTCGGGTCGTCG
>DASWHU010000019.1:0-4311 GCA_036398035.1 Alphaproteobacteria bacterium
GCACTGGCGATCCTTGCAGGCATCGAACGGGATGTGGCCGCGGTCGAGGCGCGGGGCGAGCGCCAGGAGATCGCGACGGCGCTCGCCGGGGCGCGCGCGCGCGCGGGCGACATCGACGGCGCTCTCGAGGCCGCGACGGCGACGCCTGTGCTCGAGGCGCGCGCCGCGAGCCTCGCCTACGTCGCCGCGGCACGGGCGGCACGCGGGGACGCCGCAGGCGCGCAAGCCACGGCGGGCGAGGCGTATCGGACCTATCTCCAGCGCCCGTCGGCGGGGGCATGGTTCGCCGACGCGACCGAAGGCATGGCGCCGGGCGCGGGCGCGGTGGTCGATGGCGTCGATGGCGAAGGCGCGTTCGCCGCGGCCGGCATCGGCGTCGGCGAGGTCGTCGTCCAGTTCGACGGCATCGTGGTCGGCTCGGCCGATCAGCTCGAGCGACTGGTCGGGTCAAGGCCGGCCGGAACCCCGATCGAGGTCGCGGTCGCGAGCGATGCGGGGACGCGCCTCGCGCGCCTGGTCCTCGGTCGGGCGGACTCGGCCGAGCAGCCGACATTGTCCGTGCTCGCGGCCGCGCGCGCGGCGAGCGGAGACGTGGCCGGAGCGGTCGAGACCGCCGACCGGATCGCCGATTCGGGTGACCGGATCGCGACCCATTCCATGGCCGCGGCCATGCGGGCTTCAGCCGGCGACGGGCCCGGCGCGACAGTCGCGGCCGATGCCGCCTGCGCCAATGCCGAGCGCCTCGATGCAACCGACAGCGGGAGCTGGAGTACCGCGGCCGCGCGCTGCGCCGAGGCCCGGATGGCGGCGGGCGACGGCGGCGGCGCAATCGCGCAGGCACGCCGGATGACCGCGCGGTACGACGCCTATGAGACTGCGTGGATCGAGAACATCGCCCTGTTGCTGTCCGGCCGGGCCAGGCTCGCCTTCCTGCGCCTGAGCGGCGATCCGTTGGCAAGTTTCGAGGTCGAGGCGCCCCCCGCCTATCTCGAAGCGGCCCTGCTCGCCGAAAGCGGGCGGATCGAGGAATCGCTCGAGGCGGCCGACAGGCTGCTCACAAACCGTTAGCGACGCAAGGATCGATGCGCCGCCGCGGCTCACTCCGCCGGTGCGAGCTCGTTCTCGGACACCTCCTTGCGCAACGAGGCAAGGAAGGCCTCGTAAGAATCTATCTCGGCGACCGCGGCCGAGATCGCGCGCGGGCTCACGGGCGCGGCATCGGCATAGCTCGCGATCGCCTTGAACGCCTCGGCCCGGCCCGAGTGCGCCAGCGCCTCGCCGTAGCGGTCCTTGAGCTCGATCAGCGCGCCGCGGTTGTTGGTCAGCACCAGCGCCACCGCCATGCGCATCAGGTCGTCGCTCTCGGACGCGGTAAGCGTGTCCTCCGGCGGCCGGCGCGCGAGCATGCGCGCGGTCACGGTCGCGGTCGACAGCCAGTCCTGCTTGCGCCAGTAGATCTCGGCGCGCATGCGGTCGGCCTCGAAGCCTGGGTCGCCATACAAGAGATCGAGCGCGCGGTCGTAGTCGCCGGTCCCGGTCAGCGCGCGCACCAACAGCTCCCGGCGCTGGCGGGCAAGCTCGTCCGCCATGGCCGTCGCCTCGCTCGCCTTCAGCGCGCGCACCGCAAGCGCCGGCTTCTTGTCGAGCAGATAGATCGAGGCGAGCCGGGCGCCGACCCGCGCAAGGTCAGGCCCGCGCAGGCGATGGTCGACCTGATGCTGGAGCACCGTCGCCGCCTGCTCGAGCAGGTCGACCTCGATCAGCCGGTCGGCGAGGCGATAGATCATCTGGTCGCCGACCGCGCCGACCGGGGTGAGCTCGCGAAAGTCGTAATAGATCGCCAGCGCCTCGAGCGGGCTCAGCTCGTCGCCGAGGCCGCCCAGGAACAGCCTCTTGAAGGTGTCGTTCATGACGCTGGCGATCATGCGCACGTCGGGCGAGTCGGGGAACACCGCGATCGCCTGGCGATAGGTGGCGAGCCCGGCGGCGTAATTGCCGACGCCGATCTGGAGCTCGGCGATGCGCTGGAGCAGGTCGAGCTCGAGCGCGTCCCCGCGCCAGGCGAAGCGAAGCCCGTCGAGTGCCTCGACCGCCTGCTCGCGCGTCACCAGACCCTTGGCCAGCATCAGCTCGACCCGGTCGCGCTCGGCGCGCGCGCGCACCTCGCGGTCGCTGCCGCTGCCGGCGCGGGCGAGCATGTCGAGAGCGCGCTCGGTATCGCCGGCATTGGCGTAGGCGAGGCCGCGGACATAGCTGATGCGGTCGACGGCGGCGCGCTCGCGCGGGTCGCGCTGCAGCGCGTCGAGCATGAGGTGCGCGCGGTCCACGTCGCCCGCCCGCGCCGCGGCCTCGGCGGCGAGCAGGCGGAACCTCGACGCGACCCGGCGCGGATAGCCCGCCGGCACCTCGCCCCCGGCAAGGAACGCCTGGTTGGCCGAGGCCATGTCGCCCTGCTCGGCCAGCCACGCCGCGCGCCACAGCCGCATCTCCCGGCTGAGATCGAAGGCGGGGTCGAACAGGTCCGAGCGCGCCTCGGTGAGCCGGCCTTGAAGCAGGTTCGCCGCGCCCCGCAACGCGCGCACGTTGCGGTCCTGCTCGAGCCGCGGATCCTCGGCGAGCGCGAGCGCGAGCCAGCCCAGCGCCTCGGCCGCCTGCGCGTCGGCGAGATGGAACCGCGCCAGCGCCAGCCGGCCGGCGCCGCGCCCCTCGGCGTCGAGCGCGGCGAGCCGATCGTTGAGCCGGTGCTTGGCGGCGAGGAATCCGGCGCCCGAGACGTTCCGCCAGGCGGCGAAGTCGAACACCGGCTGATCGTCGGCGGCCAGCATCATCGCCGTCGGGTCGAGATCCGGCGACGGCGGCCGGGCGAGAGGCGGCGGCTCGATCACCGGCGGCGGGGTCAGCGGCCCGCGTTCTTCGCCGGCCTCGACATCCTCGGCGAGCGAGGCGAGCTCGAGCCCGGCAAGGTCGGTGATCTCGATCACGTCGCGCAAGCTGCGCACCGCCACGGTATCCGAGATCGGGCGCACGACGACGCCCTGGACGGTCTCGAGCAACTCGAGGTCGACCAGGTGCCGCGGCGGCGTGATGCCGCGCCCGGCGCCGGCCACCGGCACCACGGTCAGCTGGTCGCCGACCTCGGGATCGGTGAGCACGAACGCGTTGCCCGGCGCCGGCTCGGCGACGATCAGGCGCGCACCGACCTCGCTGTCGCCCTCGACCGTGACCCCCAGCGCCGCCGCCGCGCCGCCTTTCGGGCCGAGCCGCACCCGCCAGCGATCGCCGTCGCGCATGACCTGCGCCCGGAAGCGTCCGCTGAGCACGAACCGCGCCGCCGCGGCGCCGACGAGCGGCACCTGCTCGGCCTTGGCGATCGCCGGCAGGTCCTCGCGCAGCAGGCGAAAATTGAACTCGGCCGGCGCATCGAACACCACCCACAGATGGCCGGCGCGGGCGAACACCGCAGCCCGCACGTCGGCCGGCCAGTCGAACACCAGGTCGAGGCCGTCGGGCAGGACATCGAACCCGACCAGCAAGGTGACGTCGCCCGCGCCGGGCGCCGGTGCCTCGGCGCGCATGGCTGCGGCCAGGCCCGGCGCCTCCGGATCGGCCGGCAGCACCGGCTCCGGCTCCGCCACAGCCGGCTCGGCCACCGATTCGGGCGCGGGCTCCGCCGCCGGCTCCGCGACTGCCTCTGGCGCGGCCTGTGCCGCCGCCGGCGCGTCGGGCTTGTCCAGGGACCGAAGCGCCTGCCACGGGCTGGTATCGTGGCGCGGCGCGCGCGCGACCAGGGGCAGCGGCGCCGACGGCGGCTCCTCGGCCGCGACCGCCGCGCTCGTCTCCGGCTCGGGCGCGGGCGCATCCGCCGGCGGGGCCGCGGCCTCCGCCGCCGCGGGCGCGGGCGGTTCCGGCTCGACCGGCTCGACCACCACCACTGCGGTGTCGCTCCGGTCCGGTGCCTCCTCGGGTTCGACCTCGGCGGTCTCGGGCGGGATCGCCGGGAACACGTCGACCACCACCTTCAGGCCGACCCGGTAGTCGCGCAGATGCGCCCCCGCTGCCAGACCGATGGCGACAGCGGGCGGCCCGCCCACGATCTCCTCGATCGAGACGATCTCCGGCGGCAGGTTGGACCGTGCGTCGGCGAGGTCGAGCCGCGCCGGAAGCTCGAAGCGCAGCACCGCGGTGTCGCCGTCGCGCTCGACCCGATAACCGACCTCGCGCGACCAGTCGAACACCACCCGGCCGAACGCCTCGTGCTCGCCGACCCGCACGCCCACCACCGGCAGCTCCTCGCCCGCTTGGCGGCCGCCT
>DASWHU010000020.1:0-4317 GCA_036398035.1 Alphaproteobacteria bacterium
ATGCGGGCGGCCGGCGCGACCTGGTGGTGGTGTGCGATCATGCCAGCAACCGCGTGCCCGCGGAGCTCGCCGGCCTCGGCCTGGATGCGGCGCTGCTCGAGCGCCATATCGGCTGGGACATCGGCGCCGGCGCGCTCGCCCGCAGGCTCGCCGACCTGCTCGACGCGCCGGCGGTGCTGGCCGCGTTCTCGCGCCTGGTGATCGATCCCAACCGCGCGCTCGACCACCCGCAGTCGATCCCGCCGGAGAGCGACGGGGTGCCCGTTCCCGGCAACCAGGGCCTCGATGCCGCGGCGCGCGCGCACCGCGTCGCCTGCTACTTCGACGCCTATCACGGCGCCATCGAGGCGCGCATCTCCGCCGCGCTCGAGGTCGGCGTGCCGGCGCTCCTCTCCATCCACAGCTTCACGCCGGTCATGAACGGCAGCGCGCGGCCGTGGCACGCGGCGGTGCTGCACGACGACGAGCTCAGGCTGGCGGCGCCGGTGCTGGAGGCGTTCCGCCGCTACCCCGACCTGATCGTCGGCGACAACGTGCCCTATACCGGCACCAGCGAGCTCACCTACACCGTCCCCCACCACGCCAGCCGGCGCGGACTGCCCAACGTGGTGATCGAGGTCCGCCAGGACCTGATCGACACGCCGCAGGGTGTCGAGCGGTGGGCGTACCTGCTCGGCGACGTGCTCGCCGGGCCGCTCGCCGACGACCGCCACCGCCGGATCGCGGCGAGCTGAGGCCGTGCGCCTGGAACGCGCGCGCCCGGGCGACTAGAGTCGCGTATGGAGCGCCGAGACCAGGGAGACGAGCGAGATGGATGACGCCAAGCGCACCGAGATCGAGGCCGCCGCGTTCCGCCGGCTGGTCCAGCATTTGCGCGAGCGCACCGAGGTCCAGAACCTGGACCTGATGGAGCTCGCCGGCTTTTGCCGCAACTGCCTGTCCAAGTGGTACCGGGCTGAGGCCGAGACGCGCGGCGAGGACATCAGCTACGAGGACGCGCGCGAGATCGTCTACGGCATGCCCTACGAGTCGTGGAAGGCGAAGTACCAGGCCGAGCAGCCAAAAGCGAGGCTCGACAACCTCGCCCACGACCACTGACGGCTGCTCGCAAGCGGCGTCCTGCGCTGGTCAGTCGGCCGGCGCGGGGACCGCGACGCCGGCCTGGGCGCAGGCGGCCTGGAGCGTGTTCGACAGCAGCATCGCAATCGTCATCGGCCCGACACCGCCCGGCACCGGGGTGATCGCGCCCGCGACCTTGAGCGCCTCGGCGAAGGCGACGTCGCCGACCAGCCGCGCGCTGCCGTCCGCCGCGGCGACGCGGTTGACGCCGACGTCGATGACGGCGGCGCCGGGCTTGATCCAGTCGCCCCTGACCATCTCGGGCCGGCCCACCGCGGCGACCACGATGTCGGCGCGGCGGCACACCGCCGGCAGGTCGCGCGTCCGCGAATGGGCGAGGGTGACGGTGCAGTTCGCGGCGAGCAGCAGCAGCGCCATCGGCTTGCCGACGATGGTCGAGCGGCCGATCACCAGCGCCTCGGCGCCGGCGAGCTCACCGAGCGCCTCGTCGAGCAGCGCCATGCAGCCCCGCGGCGTGCACGGCACCAGCGTCGGCCGGCCGGCGAGCAGCCGCCCGGCATTGAGCGGATGGAAGCCGTCGACGTCCTTGGCCGGATCGACCGCCTCGGTTACCGCGCCGGCATCGACCTGCGGCGGCAGCGGCAGCTGGACCAGGATGCCGTGCACCGCGCGGTCGGCATTGAGCGCCGCGACCTCGGCCAGCACGTCGCCGGTCGAGGCGGAGGCGTGCAGGCGCCGGCTCACGCTCGCCATGCCGGCGGCCTCGGCGGCGCGGCCCTTGTTGCGCACATAGACCTCGCTCGCCGCATCCTCGCCGACCAGCACCACCGCAAGCCCGGGCGTGGGCCCGCCCGCGGCGGCGAGCGCGGCGACCTGGCGCGCGGTGTGGGCGCGCAGGCGCGCGGCCAGCGCCTTGCCGTCGATGATCCTGGCCTCGGTCATGGCCGCGCCTGGATAGCGCACCGGGCGGCGCTGTCAACCGCGCCCGATCGGCCGGCTGCCGGTCCCGGGCCGGCTTGCCGGTCAAGGGCCTTTCGGATAGGTAGGGATCGCGCGCTCCTGGGGCGTAGCCAAGCGGTAAGGCAACGGGTTTTGGTCCCGTGACCGCAGGTTCGAATCCTGCCGCCCCAGCCACGCCAGAGGTGTTTGGTCGATGCGGCCGGCGGCGACCATCGCGAGGCCGCCGGGCGGAAGGCCGGCGTCAGCGCATCGGCCGCAGGCCTCGCCGGCGGCGGCGCGCCGGGCGCGCGGCGCTCACGCCTCCGACTCGGTGGTCGTGACCTGCTCGGCCTGGCCCTCCTTCTTCTTCTCGGCCTTTTCCGCCTTGACCTTGGCGCGGGCGGCCTTCTTGGCGGCCTTGACCCGCTCGCGTTCCATACGTTCGAACCGGTAATTTGGCTTGCGCGGCATGGATGTCCTTCCTGTTGATCCGATGGTGGCCATCATCACGCCCGTCCGGGACCCCGGTCCGGACCACGCAATCATGACGCAAGAGCTTGAGGCACGGCACGGAGCCATGACGGCTGCGTCGGCTGCGATAGTGGCAATCCGGTGCCGATTTGTCACGGACTCATGCCGCCGGCGCCATTGCGCGGCACCGGGCGCGGGACTACAAGCGGGGACGGCAGGGCCGGGGAGGGTGGCCATGGGTGAGCTGTTCGATGTCGCGCGCCGGCGGCTCGACGAGGCCGCGCAGCTTATCGACATCGACCCCGACGTGCTGGAGAAGCTCCGTTACCCGAAAGAGACGCTGGCGGCGAGCCTGGCGGTGCGCATGGACGACGGCGCGCGCAAGTCGTTCAAGGCCTGGCGCTGCCGCTACGACGACACCCGCGGCCCGACAAAGGGCGGCATCCGCTATCACCCGGCGGTCAACATCGACGAGGTGATGGCGCTGGCGTTCTGGATGACCTTCAAGTGCGCGGTGGTGGACCTGCCGTTCGGCGGCGCCAAGGGCGGCGTCGCGGTCGACCCCAAGCGCTTGTCGCGCGCCGAGCTCGAGCGACTGTCGCGCGCCTTCGCCCATGCCTTCGCAAACTTTATCGGCCCAGAGCGCGACATCCCCGCGCCCGACGTCTACACCAACGCCATGGTCATGGGCTGGATCGCCGACGAGTACAGCTCGATCGTCGGCCGGCCGTCGCCGGCGGTGGTCACCGGCAAGCCGATCGTGCTCGGCGGCTCGCGCGGGCGCGACAGCGCCACCGGGCGCGGCGGCTATGTCACGCTCCGCCATCTCGAGCACGAGTTCGGCTTCAGGCCCGAGACCACGCGGGTCGCGATCCAGGGCTTCGGCAACGCCGCCAGCCACTGCGCGCGGCTGTTGCACGGCGACGGCTACAAGGTGGTCGGCGTGTCCGATTCGCGCTCGGCGCTGTACGACCCGGACGGGCTCGACCCGGCCGCGGTGCTCGACCACAAGCGGCGCACCGGCGCGGTCGCCGGCGCGCCCGGGCGCAGCAGGCCGCGCGAGCTGTCGAACCAGGAGCTGCTCGAGGCCGAGTGCGACGTGCTGATCCCGGCCGCGCTCGAGAACCAGATCACCGCCGCCAACGCCGCCGCGGTCCAGGCGCGCGTGGTGCTCGAGATCGCCAACGGCCCGACCACGCCGGACGCCGACGCCGAGCTCGCCCGGCGCGGGGTGGCGCTGGTGCCCGACATCCTGGCCAATGCCGGCGGGGTGACCGTGTCCTATTTCGAGTGGGTCCAGAACAGGTCCGGCCTGTACTGGTCCGAGGACGAGGTCGCCAGGCGGCTGGGCGAGTTCATGCTGCCCAACGTCGATGCGGTCTGGGGCATTGCGCGCGAGCGCGAGGTGTCGTTGCGTACCGCGGCCTATGTGCACGCGCTGGGGCGCATCGCCGAGGCGGTCGCCGCCCACGGCACCAAGGCCTACTTCATGTCCTGAGATGTCCTGATACCAGTTCGCGCTGATCTTAACCCATCGCCAGCAGCGTCATCGCGAGACCGCGAAGCGGTCGTGGCGATCCAGAACCGCAGGCGACGCAACGAGAATTCTGGATCGCTTCGCTTTGCTCGCGATGCTGGGTGGACGGCCCCCTGACGGCATCGATGTGCCAGACTGGGGTCATTGACCCACCAGCAGAGGAGACCGTCCAGATGCACGCTATCACGATCGGGTTGGATATCGCGAAGTCGGTGTTTCAGGTCCACGGCGAGGATGCGCAGGGCAGGATTGTTCTGCAGAAGCGGCTCAGGCGCTCGCAGGTAGTGCCC
>DASWHU010000021.1:0-3412 GCA_036398035.1 Alphaproteobacteria bacterium
AGGTCGCCTTCGACGGCCTGCCTGCGCGAAGCCGAAGCGGCGTCGCTTCGGCGAAGGCAGGCGGCGGCGCGACCCTGATCGACGCGCGCATCGACGCCGGCGGCTACCGCGCGATGTTCGAGGCGATCCGCGGCGCACCCGGCGCGGCGTCGAACACATGACTCGAGTGCCCGTCGACCAGCCTTGTTTGAGTCACGCGGAGACGCGGAGGACATGGAGGATTCGTGATCGAGTCCGCCGCGCCTTCCGCGCCTCCGCGTGCCCCAAACTGCCTTCGCCCGGCGGCCGATGACCACGCTGGTCCCCGTGCTGCTCGCCGGCGGCCTGGGCACGCGCCTGTGGCCGCTCAGCCGCGAGGTCTATCCCAAGCAGCTGATGGCGCTGACCGGGCCTGAGTCGCTGTTGCAGCAGGCGGCGCGCCGCGCGCTGTTGTGCGCGCCGGCCGAGCGGGTGGTGACGGTGACCACCGAGAGCCACTACTTCCCGGTCCGCGACCAGCTCGACGCGGTCGACCCGAGGCTCACCGGGCACCTGCTGCTCGAGCCCGCGGGCCGCAACACCGCCGCCGCGGTGGCGGTCGCGGCCCTGTACGCCGAGACGCTCGCCAAGGATGCGACGCTGTTCGTCGCCCCCGCCGACCACGTGGTCCGCGACGCCGACGTGGTGGCCGGCGCGGTGCGCCTGGCATCCGGGTTCCCGGACCACCTGGTGACCTTCGGCATCAAGCCCGACCGCGCCGAGACCGGCTACGGCTACATCGAATGCGGCGAGCGGATCGACGACAAGCTGGCCGTGAACGCGGTGTCGTCGTTCATCGAGAAGCCCGACGCCGAGACCGCGCAACGCCTGATCGATGATCGGCCGGTGCTGTGGAACAGCGGCATGTTCGTGTTCCGCGCGAGGCTGCTGATCGAAGAACTCATGCGCCATGCACCCGCGATCGGCGCCGCCGCCGAGGCGGCGTTCGCGGCGCGGCGCGCAGAGGCCGGCGCGGTGCGTTTCCCGGCCGACCGTTACGCCGCGATCCCGGCCGCGCCGATCGACACCGCGGTGATGGAGCGCTCGGACAAGGTGGCGGTGGTGCCGATCGACCCCGGCTGGTCGGACGTCGGCTCGTGGCTCAAGCTGTGGCAGGCGAGCGAGCGCGACGCGGCCGGCAACGCCGTGGTCGGCGACGCCCTGGTCGAGGACAGCCGAAATTGCCTGGTGCGCAGCACCACGCGCCTGGTCGCCTGCGCCGGGCTCGACGAGCTGGTGGTGACCGAGACCGCGGATGCGGTCCTCGTCGCCGCGCTCGGCGCCGACGGCGCCATCCGCCGGATCGTCGAGCGGCTGCGCGAGGCCGGGCGCGAGGAGGCGGTGCGCCACCTCGAGGAGATGCGCCCGTGGGGCTCGTTCCGGGTGCTGCTTGCCGGGCCGCGGTTCAAGATCAAGGAGATCGTGGTCAAGCCCGGCGCCCGGCTCAGCCTCCAGGCGCACCAGCGCCGCAGCGAGCACTGGGTGGTGGTCGCCGGCACCGCCCGCATCACCTCGGGCGAGTGGACCGGCACCATCGGCCCCAACCGCTCGGCCTATGTGCCGGTCGGCGCGCGCCACCGGATCGAGAACCCCGGAGAAGAGCCGTTGCACATCGTCGAGGTCCAGTGCGGCGACTATGTCGGCGAGGACGACATCGTCCGCTTCGAGGACGCTTACGGGCGCGAGCATATGGAGACAACGTCGTGACTGCGGTGGACTGGCCGCTTGACCTGCACCGCGCGCTCGCCGAGGCCGAGGTGCGCCTGGTCGGTGTGGTGCCCGACGCCGGGCACGCGCGCCTGATCGAGCTGTGCGAGGCCGACCCGGACATGCGGATGGTGGCACTGACCACCGAGGAGGAAGGCATCGGCCTTGCCGCCGGCGCCTGGCTCGGCGGCGTGCGCGCGGCGCTGCTGATGCAGTCGAGCGGGGTCGGCAACTGCGTCAACGCCATCGCCTCGGTCAGCCGCGCCTGCCAGTTCCCGCTGCTGATGCTGGTGACCATGCGCGGCGAGTGGGGCGAGGGCAACCCGTGGCAGGTGCCGATGGGCCGCGCCACCCCGCGCGTGCTCGACGACCTCGGCGTCCAGGTCGCGCGCGCCGACCGGCCCGAGGACGCTGCGCCCGCGCTCGAGGCGATGGCGGGGCTCGCCTTCAAGAGCCAGATGGCGTGCGCGGTGCTTCTGTCGCAGCGCCTGATCGGCGCCAAGAGCTTCCAGGACTGAGGACCTAAATGAGTCCGTTATCGTCCTTCGAGACGCTCGCTGCGCTCGCTCCTCAGGACGAGGAGGTTTTACTCACTAATGATTTGCCTCACCCTGAGGAGCGCCCGAAGGGCGCGTCTCGAAGGGTGTGCCGAGGGAGTCGGGAACGCTGAGCGCGCCATGCCGAGAAACGCCACCACGGACAACGCACTCGACCGCCGTTCGGTGGTCGCCGATCTGCTCGCCGGGCGCGGCGAGCTGCTGGTCGTGTGCGGCCTCGGCGGCACCACCTGGGACGTGATGAGCGCCGGCGACAACCCGCTCAACTTCTACAGCTGGGGCGGCATGGGCAGCGCGGCGATGACCGGCCTCGGGCTCGCGCTGGCGCGGCCTGAGCGCACCGTGCCGGTGGTCACCGGCGACGGCGAGATGCTGATGGGCATGGGCTCGCTCGCCACCATCGCCGCGCAGGCGCCGGAGAACCTCGCGGTCGCCGTGATCGACAACGAGCTCTACGGCGAGACCGGCCGCCAGCCGACCCACACCGCGCTCGGCGCCGACCTCGCCTTGATCGCCAAGGGCTGCGGCATCGCGCGCGCGGAAACCATCTCCGATGCCGCCGGCGTCGCCGCGTTCCGCGCCCGCGTCCACGGCCAGCCCGGCCCCCACTTCGCCGCGATCAAGGTCGGGCGCGCGGAGCACGCGATGGTGCTGCCCGAGCGCGACGGCACCGCGATCAAGACCCGCTTCCGCCGCGCGCTGCTCGGCTGACGCAGTCCCGCGGCTTTACCTGAGCCGCCGCCGGCGGGACAATCGTCCACAAGTTAGGCCGACACGAGAGAGGGAGGCCACGCCATGCAACGGTTCCAGATGTACATCGACGGCAAGTTCTCCGACGCCGCATCCGGCGAGTGGTTCGAGACCCAGAACCCCTATACCGGCAAGACCTGGGCGCTGGTCGCGCGCGGCGGTGCGCCCGACGCAGAGCGCGCGGTCGAGGCGGCGCACCGGGCCTTCACCTCTCCCGACTGGCGCAAGCTCACCGCGACCCAGCGCGGCGCGCTGCTGCGCAAGCTCGGCGACCTGGTTGCCGAGCGCGCCGAGGAGTTCGCCGAGTACGAGGTGCGCGACAACGGCAAGCTGATCGCCGAGATGGCGGTGCAGCTCCGCTACGTGCCGCAGTGGTACTA
>DASWHU010000022.1:0-10293 GCA_036398035.1 Alphaproteobacteria bacterium
CCTCAGTGCAGCTTGAGCGCGGGGCCGACGCCGCGGCGGAACCAGTCGGCGAGCAGGATCAGCACCATGCGCGGCAGCCCGTACACCGCGCGCTGGTGCATGCGGTAGAGCGAGCGGTAGGCAAGCCGCGCGAGCCAGCCCTCGAAGGTGACCTCGCCCAGCAGGTTGCCCATCAGGTTGCCGAGCGTCGTGTAGCGGCTGAGCGAGACCAGCGAGCCGCGGTCCTTGTAGACGAATGCGGCCAGCGGCCGCCCGTCCAGCCGGCGCGCGAGCGACCTCGCGAGCAGCGCCGCCTGCTGGTGCGCGGCCTGGGCGCGCGGGGGCACGGTCCGCTCGTGCCCCGGCCACGGGCAGGCGGCGCAGTCGCCGAGCGCGAACACGGCGTCGTCGGCGGTGGTCTGAAGTGTCGGGCGCACCAGAAGCTGATTGGCGCGGTTGGCCTCGAGGCCGTCGAGGGTGGCGAGGAAGTCCGGCGCCTTGACTCCCGCGGCCCACACCTTGAGCCGGCATGGCAGCACCCCGGCCGTGGTCTCGATCGCCTCAGCGGTCACCCGCGTGACCTGCTCGCCGGTGCGCAGCTCGACCCCGATCTCGCCGAGACGCGCCGCGGTTGCGCGCGAGACCCGCTCGGGCAAGCCCGGCAGCACGCGCCCGGCCGCCTCGATCAGCACCAGACGCAGGTCGCGCGCTTGGCCGCCGCCGCCGAGGCCGTAAGTGGCCAGCTGGCGGCTCGCCGCGTGCAGCTCGGCGGCGAGCTCGACCCCGGTGGCGCCGGCGCCGACGATGCCGACCCCGAGCCAGCCTGCCTGCGCGAAGCCGTCTGCCGCCTGGCCGTGCAGATGCAGGCCGAGGAAGGCGCGGTGGAAGCGCTCGGCCTCCTCCTGGCCGTCGAGGCGGGTGCAGTGCTCCTTCGCCCCGGGCACGCCGAAGTCATTCACCGTGCCGCCGACCGCGATCACCAGGATGTCGTAGGCGAGGCTGCGCGCCGGCGCGAGCTCGATCCCGTCGCGGTCGGTGATGGCGCCGAGCCGAACCTGCTTGGCCCCGCGGTCGAGCCCCTCCAGGCGGCCGAGCCGGAACCGGAAGCGATGGGCGCGCGCCTGGGCCAGGAACTCGATCGCGTCCTCGTGGGAATCGAGCGTGCCGGCGGCGACCTCGTGCAGCAGCGGCTTCCACAGATGGGTGAGCGAGGTGTCGACCAGGGTGACCTCGGCCCGCTCCCGCCGCCCGAGCGAGTCGCCGAGGCGGATGGCGAGCTCGAGCCCGCCGGCGCCGCCGCCGACGATGACGATGCGCTGCGCGGCCATGCCCGATCCCCCTCCGCCGCCGGCACCGGCCCCCGACGCCGGCGGCCGGGGGGTCGGGCTCAGACGAGGATTTCGTACAGGATCACCAGGCAGGCGATCCAGCCGATCGTCCACACGATGGTGCGCAGCCAGGGTATGCCGGCGATGAGGATGCCCGCATGGACCAGGCGCGCCCAGAAGAACACCTGCGCCGCGGCGGCGGTGGTCGCATTGGCCGCGCCGGAAAGGTGGGCGACGAGGACCAGCGCCGCGAACGGCGCCAGGTTCTCGACCATGTTCATGTGCGCGCGCTGGGCGCGCTGCGCCCAGTCGGGTAGGTCGGCGTAGTTGCCGGTCGGATAACCCATCGCGCGCGTCAGCCCGCGCGCCTGCGACGCCGCGACGATGTAGGGTATCCAAAGCACCAGCAGTAACAGCGTGCTGTAGACCAGCCAATGCAGGTCGGCAGTCAGCGCGGTCTCGCTCTCCATGTCACCCACTCCATTGACGCCGGCGCGAACCCCCGCCGCGCCGATTCAAATAATGGTAGCACCAGTGGGCTACCAATACGACATTTGGGGAGACTCGGTATTCATTGGCGCGTGTTGGGTTCAGGCGAGCTGAAGGCCGCAATGCGTCGCGAAGGCTTGGAAATCGCCGTCGCGCGTGAGCAATGGGACGCCGTGATCGAGACACGACTGACAGATCAGGGCGTCGGCAAGGGGGGCACGGAGCTTGCGCGCCCGCAACTCGCGTCGGACGCGACCCGCACGCTCCCAGAACCCGTCCGAAATCTCGAGCGCCGGCAGCGCGAGGATCAGGCGCGCCAGGCCTTCGCTGTCGCCCGGCGCGCTGAGGATTTCGGTCACGACCGCCGGCGGCAGGCAGACCTCCCTCTGCGCAAGCGCGAGGTCGAGCGCGTCCACGTCACGGCCCGCATCGTCAGCGAGGTACGCGATCAGAGTGCTGGTATCGACCGCAATCACCGGCGGTCGCGGCGCAGCTCCGCAAGGTCGATGTCCAAGCGCACCTTGCCGCGCAGGCGACGCAGTTCGTCAGCGGCCTCCGCCGCGACGAGCAGGTCGAGTCCGCGCCGCACCGTTTCAGTGACGCCCTTGCCCGTCGCCTCCTGTGCGCGCTGGAGCAGCTCGACGGGAACGTGCGCCGTAATTTTTCGCGTCCGACTCATACGGTACCGTATACCGTAAATTCGCGCCGGGATCAAACTCCGGCAAGGGAACGGCCGCGCCGGTCAGCAGCACGGGGCGGTCGTCTCGATTTCGGGCTTGGGCGGGCAGCAGGGGGCGCCGGCCGGGTCGTCGAAGCTGTCGCTGGCGGCGAAGGTGTGGAAGGCCTCCCAGCGGATGCCTTGGGGGTCGCGCGCCCACGCCTTGTCGGACCTGGCGTAGCAGCAGGTGACCGCGCTCCGGTCCTGCACTGCCAGGCCGGCGGCCTCGAGCCGGCCGGCAAGCTCGGCGAGCTCCGCGGGAGTCTCCGCCTGGATGCCCAGATGGTCGAGGCCGGGGATGCGCCCGCGCGCGACCAGCGACAGGTTGACCCTCGGGTCGTCAAGCAGCCACTTGGCGTAGTCGGGCTTCAGCACCGTCGGCGGGCTCCCGAACAGGCCGGAGTAGAATCGGATCGAGGCGGCGAGATCATCGACCGAAAGGCTAACGTGCAGGCGCTTCATCGCAGCAGTCCTCCATGAGGTCCGGGTCGGGCAGGGCGGCGTCGAGCAGCGGCGCGCACAGCTCGGCACGCGCCCGGCAGCAGTCCTCCATCAGGAATCCGAGCAGGCCGCGCACGCCGGCGAAGTCGGCAGCGTAGATGACCGAGCGGCCGTCGCGCCGGCTGCGGACCAGGCCGGCGCGGGCGAGCACGCCGAGATGCGCCGACATGGTGTTGTGCGGCACGCCAAGGCTGCGCGCGATCTCGCCCGCGGCCAGGCCGGCGCGGCCGTGCGCCACCAGCAGCCGGAACACGCGCAACCGGCTGTCCTGGGCGAGCGCCGCGAGCGCGGTGATGGCGGATTGAATTTCCATATGTCTGGATATATCGACATTTGAGGCGAACGTCAAACGTGACGACCGCTTGTCAAGCCTGGACTCCTCTGTTGCACTGCACCAAAATATGGTTGCGGCGCAAAAAGAGCCAGATCCGGGCCGGCGCGATGCGACGCGTGCCCGCCTCGATTTCGGAGGAGCGCCCGCGGACGGGCACTTCGGCGGTCGAACCGGGGCCTGACCGGCCATCGCCGGCCAATCCGCGCCCCGTGCGCGCGCCGAAAAAGAGGAACGCGGCCATGCGAAAGGTTTGGGGTCTGGGTCTCGCCACAGGATTGGCTCTGGCGGCGGCACCCGCCGAGGCGGGGTGCGCGCCCCGCGAGGTAGTGGTCAAGGCGCTCGAGCGCGACTACGGCGAGTACGCCACCTTCGTCGGCGTGCAGAGGGACGGCGGCTCGCTGATCGAGGTCTTCGTCTCCGACGACGGCAGCTGGACGGTGATCGAGAGCTTCGCCGATGGCCGCGCCTGCAGCCGCGCCTTCGGCGAAAGCTGGGTGCACCTGCCCAAGGCCGGGCCGGACGCCTGATCCGGCGCCCGCGGCTTCCTACCGGCACCGGCCGATGCTAGACAGGGGCCGGCCGCACGGCATCAGGGAGGGGGACGGGTGGATCTCGGCATCGCCGGCCGCAAGGCCATCGTCTGCGCATCGAGCAAGGGCCTGGGACGCGCCTGCGCGCTGGCGCTCGCGCGCGAAGGGGTGGCGGTGACCATCAACGCGCGCGACCCCGAGGCGCTGGAGAAGACCGCCGCCGAGATCCGCAGCCAAACCGGAGCCGAGGTGACCGCGGTCGCCGCCGACGTGACCACGGCGGCGGGCCAGGCCAAGCTGCTCGCCGCCTGCCCAGCGCCAGACATCCTGGTCAACAACGCCGGCGGGCCGCCGCCCGGCGACTTCCGCGACTGGTCGCGCGCGGACTGGATCACGGCCGTGGTCGCCAACATGCTGACCCCGATCGAGCTGATCAAGGCAACCGTCGACGGCATGATCGGGCGCCGCTTCGGGCGCATCGTCAACATCACCTCGGCAGCGACCAAGAACCCGATCCCCGACCTCGGCATGTCGAACGGCGCGCGCACCGGGCTTGCCGGCTTCGTCGCCGGCCTCGCCCGCCAGACGGTGCGCCACAACGTCACCATCAACTGCCTGCTGCCGGGCCGGTTCGTCACCGACCGCATGCGCCAGCATGTCGGCTTCGGCGCGCGCGCGGCGGGCCAGGACTACGACAGCTACGCCAAGGCGCTGGCCGCGCAGGAGCCGGCCGGGCGGTTCGGCGATCCGGCGGAGTTCGGCGACGCCTGCGCGTTCCTGTGCTCGGCGCAGATGGGCTACGTCACCGGCCAGCACTTCCTGATGGACGGCGGCAACTTCCGCGGCACGTTCTGAGCCGGCTCACGGAGCCATCCGGCCCGGCAGCCAGGCGACGATGCCGGGGAACAGGTAGATCACCACCAGGAAGGCGAGGATGATGGCGACGAACGGCACCGCGCCGGCGACGATCTCGCCGAGCGCGACCTCGCCCGAAAGGCCGCGCAGCACGAACAGCACCATGCCCACCGGCGGGGTGATCAGCGCCACCTCGATCATCAGCACCAGCGCGATGCCGAACCACACCGCGTCGAAGCCGAGCGCGGTGACGATCGGGAAGGTCACCGGCAAGGTCATCAGCATCATCGAGATCGGGTCGATGAACATGCCGAGCGCGACGTAGACCAGCCCGATCGCCAGCATCACCGTCCACGGCGCGAGCCCCGCGGCCTCGACCTCCTCGACCAGGCTCGCGGACAGGCGCAGGTAGTCGAACACCCAGCTCAGGATCGACGCGCCGACGATGATCAGCAGCAGGAACGCGGTCACCCTGACCGTCTCGGCCGCGGTCTCGCGCAGCAAGGTCCAGCTCAGCCTGCGGCGCAGCGCGCACAGCACCAGCGCCACGGCGGCGCCGACCCCGCCGGACTCGGTCGGCGTGGCGATGCCGGCGTAGAGCGAGCCGAGCACCACGACGATCAGCAGCGCGAACGGCGCCACCCCGCCCAGCGCCGCGAGCTTGTCGCGCCACGCGTAGGCATCGCCCCGCGGCGCCGCCCCCGGCTGGACCACCGACCACACCAGCACGCCGACCATGAACGCGAGCATCAGCGCGAGCCCCGGCACGATGCCGGCGATGAACAGCACGGTGACCGGCGCGCCGACCGTGGTGCCGTAGATGATCATGGCGATGCTGGGCGGGATCAGGATGCCGAGGGTGGCGCCGCCGGCGACGACGCCGTAGCTGAGCCGCGCGCTGTAGCCGCGCCGGACCATCTCGGGGCAGGCGATGGTGCCCATGGTCGCCGCCGTCGCCAGGCTCGAGCCGGAGACCGCGGCGAAGATGGTCGAGGCGCCGACGCTGGCATGGGCGATGCCGCCGGGCAGCCGCCCGAACCAGCGCATCAGAGCATCGAACATGTCGCTGCTCGCGCCGCTGCGCAGCAGCAGCCCGCCCATCAGCACGTACATCGGCACCGCGGTCAGCGTGAACGAGTTGACGCTGTTCCACGACCGCTCGGCGAGCACCGAAAGCTGCGGCTGCGGCAGCAGGAAATAGAGCCCGAGCGCACCGACGGTGCCGAGCGCGAGCGCGACCCGCACCCCGATCAGCAGCAGCACCAGCAGCGCCGCGACCAGCAGGCTCGCGACCGGCAGCAGCGGCCAGCCGCGCGCCGCCCAGAAAGCGACGGCGAGCGCGGCGATGAGCGCGCACACGGCGAGCGCGATGCGCGGCCCGCTCCAGGCGAGCACGGCGCCCGCCAGCGCCGCAGCGATCGCGATCGAGCCCCAGTCCAGGCGCGTGCCGGCGACCGCGACCGGCAGCGGCCCGAGCGCAACCAGGGTGAGCGCGAGCGCGACGCCGAGGACCGGCACCGTCCAGTGCGCCCTGGCGCTCGCCGGCGGGCGCGCGCGCCGGATGTCGGCGAGGATCGAGAGCGCGAACGCGACCAGGCCGACCGAGACCGGCAGCTCGGGGAGCCATTGCGGTGTCGCCAGCAGCCCCCAGTCGCGCGTGTCGTGAACGTATTCCTGGTGGTTGAACGCGATCATCTGCCAGGCGGCGAAGGCGACGAAGGCGAGGCCGAGCCAGGTCGCGACCAGCTCGACGCTCGCCCGCGGCGCGGGGCGCAGCAGACCGAGCAAGAGCTCGACCCTGATGTGGCTGCCCGATACGTGCGCCGCGGCCAGCGCGATGAAGGTCATGCCGACCAGGATGTAGGTGGCGATCTCGGTCACCCAGTAGGTCGGCGCGTTCAGCACGTAGCGCGAGAACACCTCGAAGCAGACGATCGAGGTCATGACCAGCAGGCCGGCGACGGCGAGAGCGCCGGTGAGCGCGCTCAGCCGATCGATCAGGCGGACCACCAGCGCACCGCCGGTCGCCTCCGAGGCCGCGGCCCGCTCGGGCGCCCGCGCCGTATCCATCATCGCCCCCCACGCCCCGCCCGGCGTCGCCGCGGACGGTGCCGAGACTAGGCGATCGGCCGGCAAAGCTGTAGCGATGCGTGGCTCCCCATCCCCGGCGCGGCGGACACCGCGGCAAAAAAATGCGCTCCCCGCGCCGGCGCGTGAAACCTTTGACGGGCTCCCGCGTACGGGGGATCAGTAGGCGATCCCGGAGCGCGTGAAAGGTGCATGGACTGGTGACTCTCCGATCGGACGATCCGCCCGGCGTCCCGGCCGCGCACGCGCCGGAGGTGGTGGATCTCGAGGAGCGAACATGGCTGGTGCGCCACTGCCGGGGCGACTCGAGCGCGTTTCCCGCCCTGATCGCGGCCTATCGACGGCCCGTCTACAGCTATCTGGTGCGGACCGGCGTGGCCGAAGCGGATCGTGACGACGTGTTTCAGACCATCTTCCTCAACTGCCATGCCGCGGCCGCGAGCTACGATTCCAGCCGGCCGCTGGCGCCGTGGCTGTTCACCGTCGTCGCCAACGCGGTGCGCAGCCATTTTCGCGCCCGGCCTACGCACCTCGCGGTTGTCGCCGCGGACCCGCCGGCGGATGCGCCCGACCCCGATCCCGGCCCCGAGCGCATCGCCGAGGGGCGCGAGTCCGTCGCCCGCCTGGAGGCGGCGCTCGACTCCTTGCCGCCGGCGCAGCGCCAGGTGCTGCTGCTGGTGACGATCGCAGGCCTCCGCCAGCAGGACGTGGCCGCGTGCCTCAAGCTGCCGCTGAACACCGTCAAGACGCATCTGCGCCGCGCCCGCCTGGCGCTGGCGGCGGGCCTGGCACGGGCCGGCGGCCCGGGAGAGAGCGATGACCATCTGTGACGCCATCCAAAAGCGGCTGGCCGAGGACGGCACCGCGGTCGCGGACCGCGACGCCGAGGTCCGCCGCCATATCGACGGCTGCGCCGACTGCCGGCGGGTGCTGGCCGAGCTCGGCCGGCTCGATACGGCGCTCGCCGCGCTGCCCGTGTACGATGCGCCGGACGCCCTGGTGGCGGCGACCCTCGACGCCGTCCGTCGGGCGCCAGGCGCCGCCTCGGCGCCGGCGCGGCCGCGCGTCCTGCGCGGATATCTCGCCGGCGGCCTGGCCGCGTCGGTGGTCGCGCTCGGCCTGCTCGGCGTGACCTACAGCGTGCTCGGCCCGACCTGGCAGCGGTCGCCGGTGGTGACCGAGCTCGCCGACGGCAACAGCACCGTCGAGGCGCCCGCGGCAACCGCGACCGGCGACGACGTCTTCGCCGTCGGTCCGCAATTCCAGCGCGCGGCGCCGGAGCGCGAGGCCTACGACCGCGACGGTCCTGAGTTGGCCGAGCTTGCCGACGAGCGGCGCGAGCAGGGCGCGTACCGGACTCTCGACGACCGCGAATGGGACGTCATCGCGCAGCTCGACGAGCAGGCGGCGGCGGGCGCGCGCGAGCAACGGCAAGCGGCCGGGCAAAACGCCGAGGACGCAGGCGAGCGCCGGCAGCTCGAAGAGTCACTGACGAGCCACGCGATGGCCAAGGCCGCGCCGGCCAAGCCCGACAGCGAGCCGGCGGAGAACCGGGCGGCAGCAAGGTCTGTGGACCGGCTCGGCGCGGACGAAGGCGCCAGGATGCGGGCGGTGCCGTCCGCGCCGCCGGAGGCCGCCGAGCGCAAGGACCGGGCCGACGAGCGGCAGGAGATGAGCGCCGCGGCCGGTGCGTCCGTGCGCGCGGCCGTGGTCGGCGGGGAGATTGGCGAGCCGGCGGACCCGCGCCGCCGCGCCCGGGACTTCCTCGCCGGCTGGCGCGCGCAGGACGAACTCTTGGTCCAGCCGGCGCGCGGCTACTGGGCCAACACCTATATCCCGGGCGATCCGGAGATGCGGCTGCTGGCGGCGCGCCTGCGCGACTGGAACCGCGCGGCCCTCGGGCGGGACACCCGCCTGGAACAGCTGGTGCGGCCGGTGGGTCAGCCGTTCGATGCCCCGCGCGATGCGGCCATGGCCGTCTATCTGGACGCGGATGCGGCGGCGATCGCCGGCCCCACCCGGCTGCGCGTCCAGGTCGGCCTCAAGGGCGTCGAGCGCCAGGGCGGGCATCGCCCGGCGATGACCATCGGCGTGGTCGTCGATCTCAGGGACGCCGTCGACCCCGGCAAGGGCGCGCGCATCCGCGCCCTGATCGCGGCGCTGGACCGCGCCCGCCAGCCGGAGGACAGCTTCTCGCTCACCGTCGCCGGCCCCGCCGGCGGGCTGCTGGTGCCGCCCGAGCAGTTCCGGCACGGCCCCTTGCAAGTGGCGATGGCGCGCATGTTCGACCCGTCGCAGCGGTCCGCATCGTCCGCGCTCGACCTGGCGCAGGCGCTCGCGCTCGCCGAGGAGGCGGTGCGCCAAGGCGACGACCCCGACGCCGTCCTTGGCTCGAGCCTGGTGCTCCTGGTCACTGATTCCGCGCTCGCGGGCGAGGCCGCCGCGCTCGAGCCGCTGGTCCACCGCAACGCCGTCGACGGCGTCGCGTTGAGCGTCGTCGGCCTCGGCGGGCAGGGCGACCTCGCGCCGATCGAGCGGCTGGTCGCGGCCGGCCAGGGCAACCGGCGGATTCTCGACTCGGCGCAGGCGGCCGACGGCCTGGTCGACCGCGAGCTGCACGCGGCCAGCCGCTCGGTCGCGCGCGCGCTGAGGCTGCGGGTGCGCCTCGCCCCCGGCGTCGAGCTGATCGACATCCTGGGCTCCCGGCCCTTGGGCGAGCCGCAGGCCCAGCGCGTGCGCGAGGCCGAGCAGGCGATCGACCGGCGGCTGGCGCGCAATCTCGGCATCGAGGCCGACCGCGGCCGGGACGAGGAAGGCATCCAGATCGTCATCCCCAACTTCTACGCCGGCGATACGCACGTGATCCTGCTCGACGTGCTCGCCGACCGGCCGGGGCCGATCGCCGACGTGACGCTGCGCTACAAGGACGTGGTCTATCTGCGCAACGGCGTGGCCGGCGCCAGCCTCGCGATCGACGACGGCGAGGCCGCGCCGGGCCCGCTGCAGGCCAACGTTGCCAAGAACCTGGTCGCCTGGGAGTTCGCGCGCGACATGCGCGAGGTCGGACGCATGCTCGCCGCGGGCGAGGTGCAAGCGGCGGTCGCACGGATTGCCGACCTCAGGGGCTTGATCGCCGGCCTGCGCCTCGAGGTTCCCGGCTGGTCGGGCGATCCCGACCTCGCCGCCGACGAGTCGTTGCTGGACGCCTATCTCGCGGTCCTGCAATCGCCCGCCGCCGGCGATGCTGTGCAACGGGACTATCTGGCGGACTCCCTGCACTACGCCGCCTTCCGCAAGCTTCAAGCCGCGGCGCGATAGGTCATCCCGCGTCCGGCCCGGAGGATCCGACCATGAAAATGGTGCTTGCCTTGCTCGCCCTGGTGCTCGCGTTGCCGGCACTCGCGGCGCAGCCTGAGGAGCTGGTGCCCGATGAAACGGGCGAGGTGCGCGTGCCGCTGGCGGCGTACACGG